>JAITBC010000259.1 GCA_031283785.1 Tannerella sp.
TTATACATCGCCAAATCGATAATAATCAATACCCTGTTGCAAGAGCAATATCATTTTGAAGATATTTTAAGAAATGCGATTTATGTGGGAGGCGATTCCGATACGATAGCGAGCATAACATGCGCTTTGGCCACAGCCGTATATCCGATACGTCCGTTTCGCCAGCCTCGCCAATATCCAGAGGATGTTTTGGCGACAGCGCTCGAAAATTATCCGGAGTTCCAATCCGCTATACGTGAAGATCGCAACACAATGTTACCTTCTTTATAAAAAGAAGCGCGAAGAAAAGAATAGAGAATAAATTCGGCGCCATTCTCTATGACATTCTTTTATTATTTATATTCAAAAAAAGGTCTCCATTTATTTTTTTCTACTTTTACACCCATAATTTAACTATGAGAAAATGAAAACAGGTTTGATACAACAACATAATACGGCAGATACTGAGAACAACATCAAAAAGTTGGAGACCGGCATCTGCAAATGTGCCGCTGACGACGCAGAACTTATAGTTTTACAGGAACTGCATAACAGTTTGTATTTTTGCCAAACGGAAGATATCGGTACTTTCGACCTTGCGGAAACGATTCCCGGCCCGTCAACGGAAAGATTCGGGAAATTAGCGAAAGAACTGAAAGTCGTAATTGTCGCATCCCTTTTCGAAAAACGTGCGCCGGGATTATACCATAATACGGCTGTTGTATTCGAGAAAGACGGTTCTATCGCCGGCAAATACCGCAAAATGCATATTCCCGACGACCCTGCGTATTACGAAAAATTCTACTTTACACCGGGAGATTCCGGTTTTGAACCGATAAAAACATCCGTAGGCAAATTAGGCGTCCTTGTATGCTGGGATCAATGGTTTCCCGAAGCCGCCCGCCTGATGACGCTGAATGGTGCCGATTTACTTATATATCCGACGGCTATCGGTTGGGAAAGCAGCGACGACAATGCTGAAAAATGTCGCCAGCAGGACGCATGGCAGACTGTTCAACGCGGCCATGCCGTAGCCAACGGGCTGCATGTCGTTACCGTCAACCGTGTTGGGTGCGAAACGGATACTTCCGGACAAACAAACGGCATCCGGTTTTGGGGACACAGTTTCGTGTGTGGCCCGCAAGGCGAAATAATCGCACAATTGCCTGATGATAAAGAAGATGTCACGGTTGTCGAAATAGATATAAAACGTAGCGAACAGGTTCGACGCTGGTGGCCGTTCTTGAGAGACCGCCGCATCGACGCTTTTGAAGGAATAACAAAGCGATTCTTAGACTGAAATCCGGAAAAAAAACGCGCTTGCCGACGCCATCGATTCCCGACTTTTCAGACAACCTCATAACGTCTTACATATATTAACTGTATACGCAAAAATCAGTATGATTATATTTATTTAACATCGACGATTTGTTTGTCTATTTTTTTAGACATACTTTTGTGGCATCAATTTTACTAAAAAACAGGATAAAACATGATGACTTTAAAATTAACCAAAGCAGAAGAACAAGTGATGAAGGCTCTTTGGGAACTCGAACAGGGGAGCGTCCAGCAAATTCTGGAAAAATTTGACTTGCCAAAACCTGCCCGGACAACCGTTTCCACGATTCTCGGTATTTTGGAAAACAAAGGATTCGTCGAACACACAAATGCCGGGAAAATGAATATTTATTTTCCACTGGTGAAAAAAGAGGCTTACTCCAAATCTCAGCTATCGGTTATGATGAAAGAATATTTCAATAATTCTTTCGCCTCTATGGCCTCCTTTTTTGCAAAAGAGAACAATCTTTCGCTGGAAGAGTTGGATAAGCTACTGGATGAAACACGGGAAGCGTTACGCAAAGAAAATGATTTTTAACAAATAAACCGGTTATGGAAAATTTTATGATCTATCTGCTCAAATCAGGCATCTGGATTGCCGTATTCTGGTCGTTATACCGGTTCTTTTTCCGGGAAGAAACTTTTTTCGTGTTCAACCGTTTCTTTTTACTAAGCGGATTGGCGCTTTCGTTCGTATTGGCGTTATGCCGGTATCGTTATCCCGTTACGGTTCATCTTCTGCCGACGGCGCTTCCCGGTAATGATTTCGCTCAAGGTGGCGTCACATCCGGAGTTACGGCAAACCTGCCTCTTATTATTGCCGGGATTTACCTGGCCGGCGTGTTTGTTTTGCTGCTATATCACCTGAACGGACTGAACAGGATACGCAATATGATTCAAAGACGGAAAGCACCGTTTCGCAGCCATCCGCCCGTTATCGAAGTCGCGGGAATCTGTTCTTCCTTTTCTTTCTTCAAGTATATATTTATGGATAAGTCCACAAATCTTTCCGAAGCAGAAAAACGATTGATCATAGAACACGAAACGGCTCATGTCGAACAACGGCACTGGATGGATCTGTCGTTTGCGCAAACCGTCTGTCTTCTGCAATGGTTCAATCCTTTTGCCTGGCTGTATCTGCGGGCGATTCGGGAGAATCATGAGTTTCTGGCAGACCGGTCGGTTCTGCGCAAAGGAAACTCTCCGGCCGTTTATCATGCCACATTAATCAATTATGCGTTCAAAGCGCCTGTTTTCACATTGACCAACTCATTTGCTTATTATAATAAATTTAAAAGAATTACCATGATGAAAAAGAAAACTTCCAAGTCGACGAAGAAATTCGCCGCATTGTTGTTACTCCCTGCATTCGCCATCTTCCTGTCGGCTTTTGCAGAACCCGAATACCGTGTATCCGTCCCGACGGAACAGGATAAAATCGCAGTTCATGATTCTATCGTAAAGGATGGCATTATATTTCCCGATAAGATGTTGGGCAACGTCACTTATTATGTAGACGAAAAAGAAGTCTCCTCCATTGACGGAATGAATCCGGAGGACATTCATTCCATTAGCGTATACCGTGATAAGGATGCCGTGAAACGGTATGGAAAAAACAGCGTCGTTTCTATTATTACGAAGAAACGGGCTGAGGAAACCGGAATAAAGAATGAAAAGACGTTCGAAACCGGCCGGCAACTAAAGTCGGCCGGGAAGAAAGCCGTAGCAAAGAACGAAAAGAAGAGCGCTGGAGACGTCGTTGTTCATGAACCGTCTGATCCGCCCGCTATCGGAAACAAAAACGAAGATGCCGCCCCGTCCGGGAAATCCGATGGGAAAGTCACGGTCAAATCTTTGTCCACTGAGAAAATCTGGGGTATAGATAATATAAAAGACGGTGAAGCGCCATTAATTATTATTGACGGGAAGGAGTATGACTGTGATATACTGAAAGTCCTTGATACGGCTAAAATCGAATCCATTTCCATATTAAAAGAAAATGGAAGCACAATTGCCCTTTATGGGGAAAAGGGGAAAAACGGCGTCATCATAATTAAGACAAAAGACACTTCGGAGGAAACCGAAAAACAGGATATTCATCCCTGACGGATGAATTGCAGCGTCCTCTATATGGAGATCTTAAATGCAAAGTATTCTTGATTGTAGATAACGCCATTATAAAAGAAGACAGTATGAAATTTTGTAATTTTATTTTACTTGTTTTGATGTGCAATTTTTGGGGATTAGGACAAAGTAAATTCACATTGAGAACAAATGAAGAAAACATTGTTATACCTGAGAGCCATTTTGAATCAAGATTGTTCAGTGAGGGATTGGCTATTGTTCAAGACTCTTTGACAAAAAAGTTCGGCTTTGCAAACAGGCAGGGCGATGTTGTCATACCATGCATATATCTGGCTGTAAATGATTTTAAAGAGGGTTTGGCCGTTGTACAGGATTATGACACTCAAAAATTTGGTTATATAAACAGGAAGAATAAAGTTGTTATCCCATTTATATATGATGAAGCCGGCAGTTTTAGCTCTGACCGAGATGGTTCACCGGCGTTTTCCGGTTTGGCTTATGTTAATATTGGAAATACGGATGATAGACGGTATATGCTTTTTACAAAAGGAAAATGGGGGCTTATTAATAGGATGGGAGAGGAGGTTTTACCTGTTAAGTATGGATATATATTCCCATTAAGCGAAGGAATGGCTTGCATTTTCGATGGAGAATATATTTTTCACACAAATGATCAAAACAGTGGTCGTGTTGAAATAAATGGGAAATATGGTTTTATTAACAGTGATGCGAAGATTGTGATCCAACCTCAATTTGATGATACTGATGTTGCGTTTAAAAATGGTAGAGTTAAAGTAAAAAAAGATGATAAAGAATATATGATAAATACAAAAGGAGAAAAGGTTGCTGAATAGTAAAGTGTGATACCCATAAAACCGGTAAAAAATCCTATAAATTTAGGATTTATGAGAAATTTTGAACAAGCCCTCAGTCTTTGTTCCGGAGATATAATATTTAGATGATATATGGCTGCCAAACAAAGCAGAGACGATTTGTAATTTTTTTGTAAGAATCCGGACAAGGATTTTGTTTTTACTAATGCAATACTTATAAATAATCTGGACGTAAATTACTATCGTAAGATGGACGAACAACGCGCGTCGTTCAACGCTTTCCCGGGTACCGGACGCCTACATCTTCTCCCCACGTTGAATAAGGACGCGAGGCAAGCATGGAATTGTAATATCCCGGATCGCCGCTGACTTCTTTATCCACCCATGCCGGCAATTCAAACGCTTCATCTTCGGATTCAAGTTCAATTTCGGCGACAGTAAGCCCTTCATTCTCTCCGTGAAACACATCAACTTCCCACGTATGACTACCGTACTTCACATAATGACGTACTTTATCAATCATTCCCGGCAAACATAATTTCATCAGTTCTTCGGCGTCTTTCAAGGCAATGGCCTGTTCAAATTCATAACGGCTCCATCCCCGTTCGTTCGTAGCGCTTTTTATCGTCAGTGAGCCTTCTTCGCCACGTATACGTATACGAACCGACCGTTCCGCATCCGCACAGATATATCCCTGCACGATACGCTTCGCATCAAAAGCCTCATCCATAAAAGAATTATCCTTAACTAAAAATTTACGTTCTATTTCCATCCTGTGCCCTGTTCCCCCCATTTTAATAAACAATCACCATCGTAGCTCCGAATCCATAGTTGCGGAACGAAGCGTCCTGAAAACGGGCATGTCGTTTATATGTTGTTTTAAGCTCCTCCTCAAGCGCCGCACGCAATACGCCTTCTCCCTTGCCGTGAATAAAAACAATTTTCCGCCCTTTTATACTTGAATTGGCTTTCATGACTTCATGGAATTTCGACAACTGGCAGTTAAGTATATCCGCATTACTCATCCCCGAAGTGGTATCTACCAACTGGTTTATGTGCAGGTCCACCTCCATAATTTCATCGGCAGGCTTTGTTTTCTTAACGACCGGTTGCGGCATGCGACGTTCTTCTTTCTTACAGGTAAACATCGCCTCCCGAATATCCGTAGCGGAGACCAGCATCTGTTTCTCAGGCCTGTCATTCAATACAAGAGGAATAATAAGCGCATCCTCGTCAAAAAAATCATTCCCGGTAAAACAGTGCAACTTATAAAATTTCACCGTATCAAGACGCAATTCTATTGACATGGCGTTTTTTAATGAAAAACTCTTCCCCTTTTTAAATGCGAACATTTGCAGGCAGATATGTCCCAAATCGTCCACTTCCGATTTTTCAAATTCCTCTACAAAAATCTTCGTATCCGGCTCAATCAATCCGTGATAACGACTTGTCCAGCTGTTATTCTTGCAACTCATATAGTTGAAATACAGATAATAGTTGCTTTCATTGACAAGATATGTTTCAAAAGGACTCTGCATAAAATTCTTAGGTTCGACGGGCAAAAAAGCAAGATTTAAATTCAAGCGTTCACCCTGAGGCGTTTCTTCAAATGCATCGCGTTCAGGAACGTTCACTTCCGTTTTTGGGGACGTATCCCTCGTCGATATCGCCGTTTTTGAAGATGTATCTTTCGTCGTCGCTGCTACCCCCCCGCTCGACGGGAGATAAGGCTCCGGCTCTTTATTTTCCAGCCGGCGGTCGGCCTCGCCCACAACGACACATTCGGCAATAAGCGCCGGCACGTCAAAACCGTTCTCATCCTCCACCAATACCTGATTTTTTCCGTGAAAAGCCGTAACAACGCCGCCACCTACGCTATTCAGAAAACGTACCCTGTCTCCTATTTTAAGTCTCATCTTCGACGATGACGGGGTCTCCATAAAATCTTCCTTTCTCATATTCATTCTTTTTATCATGACGCAAAAATACTGCTTTTATTGCAAAAATTTACTGCAATAACAGGGAATCTTATAACCAATTCTCCCATATAATGATAAATACCATAAAGATGGTATTGTGGGCGCAAAAATAAGTTCCGTCCTTTGCAACGTCAAAAAAATATCTTTATATAAAAGAAAAATGTCCGAATCTTATTCAAAGTGGATAAAAAAAAGACTGAAGATTCTACTTCTGTCAAACGTAGATCGATGTTTACGATTTAAATGCTTTTAATCGAATCGCATTCAAATCGATTCTTTATATTTATCCTAAAATACATACAAAAATAAGCGCCCTTTTTCATCCACGGCAATCGGTTTCAAAGGGCGCTTCACACTAAAATTACTTTTAGATATGGCAAAATTATATTTACCGAATAGAATTCGCAAGCGATTTCAGTTTTTTATTCTTTTTTTATCTGTTTTATGGAATGGCGCTAACGCTGTCATTGTTCAAAATAAGATTATTTTGCAAGGCAAGGTAATTGACGAGCGTAATAATGAAACGATCATCGGCGCAAACGTTTTATTAAAAAACGGCAAGACGGATCTGGGGACAATGACGGACATAAACGGGCTTTTTAAATTGGAAGTCGCCTCCCTGCCTGCAACTATCGTAGTCAGTTATATCGGTTACCGTCCGCAAGAGATAGACATTTATGAAGCCGTCTCCGAAACACTTGTCATTCCACTCGTTGAAGACCTGAATTTACTGAATGAGGTGGTAGTCGTAGGGTACGGCACGCAAAAACGGGGTAATTTCACCGGTTCACTGTCTTCCGTTTCGACAGATATGTTGAAAACTACCCCGGTCAGTTCCTTTGACAATGCGTTGCAAGGGCGTGCCGCCGGGGTACAGGTGACGCAAACATCCGGGCAACCGGGCGCCGCCATTACTATCCGTATACGCGGCGGCAACTCTATCAATGGCGGTAACGAACCATTATATGTGATAGACGGTTTTCCCGTATATAATTCGAACGGCGATATCAATGCCGGGGCGGCCAGCGGCGCAAGCATCAACGCCCTGTCGACACTCAATATGGGTGATATCGAATCAATCGACGTGCTGAAGGATGCTTCCGCGACAGCTATCTATGGCGCTCGCGGTGCCAACGGTGTCATACTGATTACGACCCGGCAGGGCAAAGTCGGGCAGAATACCGTATCATACGACACATATTTCGGCACACAGCGGCTTGGGAAAAAGATTCCTTTGCTGACAGCCCAGCAATATGCACAACTTAAAAACGATGCCGTCACTACGTCGAATGAACAGTTCATCCTGACGGGCAAACCAAACCAGGTCAAGCAACTGCCTTTTTCCGATGCGGATATTGCCGCATTAGCGAATAACACAACAAATTGGGAAGATGCTGCTTTCCGTACAGCGCCTACGCAAAATCATCAGCTTACGGTAGCCGGCGGCGACGAAAAAACACGTTATGCCCTGTCTGCCAATTATTATCTGCAGGAAGGCATCCTTATTCACACGGATTTCGACCGTTTGTCCGCACGTATTAACTTGGACAGAAAGATAAACAGTGCGTTGACGATTGGCGAGAACTTGACGATCAGTCAGATTCGCGCCAATGAATCGCCGGATATCATCAATAATATTCTGGCTGTCCGTCCCGATTTCCCGATATACAATGAAGACGGTTCTTTTACCTTCAAACAGCCCGGAGAAGCCGCATTAGGCAATCCGATCGCGACACTCACGCTGCAGGAAAATCTTAGCAAGACGTTTCGCGTATTGGGGAATGCATATGCGGAATACAAATTCCTGAACGCTTTCAAGTTGCGGCTGAGCATCGGAATTGACCAATCGCATAATGACGAATTTCAATATATCCCGATCTCTCTGTACGAAGGACAGTCGGTAAGCGGCGGAGCAGCGCAGGGCAGCAAAGCGGTATCCTCGTGGTTAAACGAGAATACGTTGAATTATAATAAACAGTTCGGCTTTCATAATATAGACGCGCTGGCAGGATATACGCAGCAACAATATTCATCGATCGGACACGTCGCCAGTCAGGGGGGCTTCACCTCCGACGATACGGGATACTATAATCTGGGCGCCGGCGCGACCAACAAAGCGGCGTCGTCCAACTATTCGTCCTGGCAACTGGCTTCTTATCTCGGACGCTTGAATTATAACTACAAGGAGAAATATTTTGCGACGGCTACGATTCGCGCCGACGGGTCTTCCCGCTTCGGGAAGAACAACAAGTGGGGCTATTTCCCTTCGGCGGCGCTGGCATGGACGTTGTCCAAAGAAGATTTTGTGAAGAACATACGCCCGGTCAGCAATCTGAAACTTCGTCTGAGCGCCGGTATGACGGGAAACCAGGAGATCGGCGTTTACCAGTCCCTTTCGAACATGGCGACCTATAAATATATATTGGGCGCCAATCAGGTATCCGTCGGATACGCCCCGGGACGTATGGCAAATGACGCGCTGACATGGGAAAAAACCGTCCAGTATGCAACGGCTCTGGATGTGGGACTGTTTAAAGACCGCCTGAGTGTGACGCTGGATTTTTACAAGAAAAGAACAAGCGATCTGTTGCTTAACGTCACGATCCCGTCGACCGTAGGCATGGGGACGATCACATCCGGCTACCTGAGAACTATGCAGAATTGCGGCGTTGTGGACAACAGCGGGGTTGAAATCACATTCAACTCGGTGAACGTCAAATCCAGAAAATTTGAATGGACGACCGACCTGGTTTTCTCCACCAACAAAAATGAGGTCATCAGCCTGGGGGAAAGCGCCGAAATAATTGAAGACCCGTTCATTGCCAAAGTAGGCGATCCTGTGGGATCGTTCTTTGTCCTGAAGACGGACGGCGTTTTCCAATCGACGGACGATATTGCCCGTCTTCCGACCAACAAGGCCAATACGCTTCCGGGATTTCAACGCTATGTGGACGTCAATAACGACGGGACAATTTCGCAGGCCGGCGACCGAATCATTGTCGGCAGCTCGCAACCCGAGTTTATTTTCGGCCTCACGAACAGTTTATCGTATAAGATATTTGACTTGAATGTTCTCTTTCAAGGCAGCTACGGGAATAAACTGTATAATCAAACACTGGCTTACCTGAGTCAGGGCACCGGTTATACGAATGCTACGACCCGCTTACTGGACAGATGGAGGCCGGATCACGAAAATACGACCGTACAGCGGGCAATGGAAGACCCGGCGATCGTACCCTCGGATATCTACATCGAAGACGGGTCGTACGTAAGGCTCAAAAATATCACCTTCGGAGTAAGCATACCGCCGAAATTATTAAAAAAACTGTTGATAAAACAGCTGCGATTCTATGTTTCCGCCCAAAACCTTTTTACCTGGACAAATTACAGCGGATTTGATCCCGAAGCCAGCAAGAACGAACAGAACACATTGACTTACGGACGCGACAACAACGTCTATCCTGTCAGTAAGACCGTGCTCGGCGGATTAAGCATTACATTTTAATTTACCCCGTAAAAATAATAAACGTATGAAAAGGTACAGTATTTCTTTTTTACACATTTTCCTTTTTCAGACTGCATTGTCCATGCTATCATCCTGCACATCGCTGGATGAAGACCCGAAAACTTTCATCTCGTCCGAGCAGTATTACCGGAACATTGTCGACGCCAAAGCTGCCGTCACGGCCGTATATTGGGGATTAAACAGTTCGGGACAGACGCCCTACAATATCTTATTTGAAACAGGACAGGAGTTTATGGCTGATGACATTAAGATGGGGCCGGGCGCAACGAACCCCGACGTGAAAGCGCAATCCACACTCGACCATTCGCCATCTACACTCCGCGTCCGCGAGATATGGCAACAGCATTATGCCGCCATCACCAAGGCTAATATTGCGATTGACAGGATTCCGACGATTCCTGCCGCTACCGCCACAGAAGAGAAATGGCTGAAACATTACATTGCGGAAGCCAAATTCCTGCGAGGATTGTATTATTTCAATCTGGTACGCCTTTTCGGAAGTGTCCCGCTCATATTGCATGAAACACGGACATTGGACGGAGATGCGATCCTGCTGGAAAGAGACCCTGCATCCACAGTCTACGACCAGGTAATACGGGATTTCACCGAAGCCGCACAAGACCTGGAATGGTATTTCCTGCCGACGGACGAAAATGCCGGTCGCGCCAATGCCGCCTCTGCCGAAGCGTTCCTTGCCCTGACATATTTAACCCTGGCGAATGTCAGCCTGGACGACAACCGGCGGGCTGCCGATATTTCCGTCATTCCTGACCGTGAAGAACTGCTTCGAAAATCTATCGAACATTCCAATAACATAATCAACCGTCCGAACCGGTATTATGATTTGTTTGAAGACTATACGGATGTATTTAAAAAATCATCGAAGAACGGAAAGGAACATCTCTTTTCCGCACAGTTCAGTTCCTCCACGCTGGCGAACGGTAACGGATGGGGGCAGCGAACGACTCCTTTGGGTATCAAAGGGGCGAACGGGAATTTTTCGAGCGAACCGACGACCGACCTGATTAGCAGGTATAACAGCACAGACAAACGATGGACGACATTCTTCACGACATCCTATACTATCGGCGGTGTGACGACGGTAATCGATCCGCTCCAAAATGACGGTTGCGGCGTCGCCTGCACCAAATATTTCGACCCCGACGTACCCACCATGCTGGGACAATCCGGCATCAACGTACCGATCATCCGCTACGCGGAAGTATTGTTGAATAATGCGGAAGCCAATAACGAACTTTATGGGCCGAACGAAGATGCTTACCGCGACTACAATGCCATCCGCCGGCGTGCCGGCGTGCCGGAATTTGCCGCCGGCAGCCTGACAAAAGATCAGTTCCGCGATTCGCTATATTTAGACAGGAGGCTGGAACTGAATTTCGAATATCATCGATGGTTCGACCTGATACGCCAAATCGACAAGGACGGCAATCATATCATGGTGAAAACATTGAATGATTTCGGGAAGCCCAGCGCCAATGACAGGCATTACCTGTATCCCATTCCGCAAAACGAACGGGATATGAATCCCAAGCTGACGCAAAACCCCGGATGGAATTAAAATAAACAGTTATGCGCGATTATCAAATTTACAGCATCACCGTCGGCGGACAGCATCCGGTTTGGATTCCGGCCGTCTGCGTCCCGTAAGGATACAATCCGGACTGGATGCCCACTTTCCGGACGGACGCACTTCGGACAGGATTCCGAGCGTCCGCATCCCGGAAGGTCACCATCCGGACAGGATTACCAACTTCCGGGTGCCGGAAAGTTTTTCCGCGTGGAGAAATACTCAATTTTTTGAACTAAAATAACAACAATTTTTTATGGACAAGAACAATTTAAAAACAGGTATCCTTCCGTTGACACTGATCGGAGGGGTCGCTTTGAACGTCGGCACAGTAACTGCCCAAAATCAGCAACCCTTTCAAGGGAAGATCGGTAAAACCTATGCAACCTCTACCGAGGCGTGGACGGCCAATCAGAAAGCGTCCAAAGACGCGCCGAATGTAGTATGGATATTGATAGATGATGTAGGCTTTGGAGCGGCCAGCGTGTTTGGCGGCCTGATTCAAACGCCGAATCTGGAAAACCTGGCCAATCAGGGATTGCGCTATACCAATTTCCATACCTGCGCCATCAGTGCGCCCACACGTGCGGCCTTGCTAACCGGACGCAATTCACATGCCGTTCACATGGGAGGGTTTGGTCATGCCGCCATGTCGGCCGGATTTCCAGGCTGGGACGGCCGGATCCCTTCTGAAGCAGGCACCATTGCCGAAGTATTGCGTGACCATGGATACGGTACCTTTGCCGTGGGCAAATACGGAATCGTTCCTGATGCGGATGTGACGGACGCAGGACCATTCGACCGTTGGCCGTCGGGCAAGGGATTTGATCATTTCTTCGGATTTCTTGGTTCGGCAACCGACCAGTACAAACCGGATTTGGTAGAAGACAACGCCCACGTTACACCCGACGGGCGTCATTTGAGCGCCCAAATTACCGACAAGGCCATCGGTTTCATCACCCGCCTGAAAACGGCAGCGCCCGATAAACCGTTCTTTTTATACTATGCTCCCGGTGCCACCCATTCGCCCCATCAGGTAGCCAGGGAATGGAGCGACAAATACAAAGGGAAGTTCGATGAAGGCTGGGATGTATATCGCGAAAGAGTCATTGAACGCCAGAAGAAATTAGGCGTCATTCCCGCCAATGCCCAGTTGCCCGCCCGCGAGTCGCGGCTGGAAGCATGGGACAGCCTTACGCCCGACCAGAAAAAACTGTATGCGCGGTTTTTTGAAAATTATGCCGGTTATCTGGAATATACCGATTACGAAATCGGACGACTTATAAACTATCTAAGGCAATCGAGACAGTTGGACAATACGGCCATTTTCGTTATTATCGGCGACAATGGGGCGAGCAAGGAAGGCAACTTTGACGGGACAGTTTCGAGATTGACTGCCGGTAAAACGAGAGACGCCATCATTGAATACAACCTGCACAACATCGACCTGATCGGAACGCCGGAATCCAGCGTCAATTACCCGCTGGCATGGGCACAGGCTGCAAATACGCCTTTCAAATACTGGAAACAGGATGCTCACAGCGAAGGCGGAACTCATAACCCGCTGATTGTATACTATCCGAAGGGTGTCAAGGAAAAGGGCGGCATTCGCAATCAGTACGGACATGTCATTGACCTGTTACCGACCACCACCGACCTGATCGGCATCAAGCAGCCGGAATACATCCGCGGCATCAAACAGGATCCGATCCACGGCACATCGATGTTCTATTCCTTTAACGACGCACAGGCAGCCTCACGGCACACCTTGCAGCATTATTACATCTTCGGTTCCCGTTCGCTCTACAAGGACGGATGGAAAGCTGCAACAGCTCACCGTCCGGATGTAATCGACTTGACTCTGAATCCGCAGGATCCGGCATACAAGCCCGACCCTGACCGTTTCGAAAAGGACGTATGGGAACTGTACGACCTTAACAATGATTTCAATGAATTGACTAATCTGGCAGAGAAATATCCCGAGAAACTGAAGGAACTCAAAACCCTGTTTGACCGTCAGGCCGAGAAATACAATCTGTATCCCCTTATAGACCGGTATGATCTCCAGATAAGCGTGCAACGCAGGCGACAAGCTGCTGTCAGGTAACCTTTCCGGGATTTTATGAAACAGTTTATATGCAACAGAAACCTCGGACTGCTATCATCCACCTTTATATTTGGAGGATGCACGGCAGTACAGTCTCCTCCCGAAAATGTTCGGCAACCGAATATTATATTTGTGGTGTCGGACGACCACAGCGCTCCTTTTTTGGGTTGTTACGGCGACCCGAATGTGAAAACGCCGAACATAGATCGCCTGGCAAAAGAAGGTATCCTGTTCCGGAACGCCTATACGACGGCTCCGCAAAGCGTACCTTCACGGGCGTCGCTGATGACCGGCCGCTCGGTAGTGGACGTGCGGATGACCCGTTTTTCAGCTCCCTTGCCGGCAGATATCGTCAGCTATCCCGAATTGTTGCGGACGGCAGGATATTATACCGGAATCTGCGGACGGACGTTCCACCTCGACGGATCGCGTGTCCCGCCGGAAACAGAAACCGTCTTTCAGGAATACGGCCTGCGAACATTTGAAAAAAGAGTTGATTATCTTCGTCAGGGACAGAGCAAAGAGGCGCTGGGACAATTCATCGAATTTATTGAACAGGCGCCTGAAAACAAACCGTTCTTTATCCAGATCGGATATAATGAACCGCACCGGATTTTCGATGCTTCGGATTTTGAGCCGGCTCCCTCCTCGCTTGAGTTGCCGACAGGTTGGCCGGATATTCCCGAATTACGGAAAGACTTTGCCGGTTATTACGGCGAAATACAAAGACTGGACGTCTATATCGGTCAGCTTTTGGATGAACTGGATAAACGGGGATTAACCGAAAATACGCTGGTGGTCTTCATCGGTGATAATGGCGGCGCACTGTTACGCGGTAAAGGGACGTTAAACGAACTGGGCCTTCATGTGCCGCTGTTAGCTCGCTGGCCTGGGAAAATCACGCCGGGAAGCGTCTCCAATGCGCTGATTTCGGGGGAAGATATCGCGCCGACATTCCTGGAAATAGCCGGAAGCGACATTCCCGCCGAAATAACGGGCAAAAGTTTTGCGCCGGCATTTACAGACAGTTTATTCAGCGCACACACGTATATCTTTGCGGAAAGAGGCGCCCATGGACACGGATTGCCGAACAACAGCGCCGAGTTTGATTTGGGACGTACCGTTTTCTCTAAAGAATACAAGTTGATATACAATGCGTTATGGCAACTCCCATACTGGCCTGTGGATTTCGCTAATCAACCGTTCTGGCTGAAACTGCAGGAACAAAACGAAAACGGAACGCTGGATGCTCGATACCGACAATTATTCTTCTCGGAACACCGTCCGATATTCGAGTTTTACGACCGTATAAACGATCCTTACGAACTGAATAATCTGGCCGGTAACCAGGCTTATGCGGAACAGGAGCATGCTTTAAAGGCGGAATTGCAGAAATGGATGATCCTGAACCGCGATTTCATCCCCCTGCCCATCCCTCCGAAATAATTAACGATAAGTCATGTACAGCAATGAATGATAAAAATTAATTTTATGAAAACCGATAGAATTTTAAATCGACACTCACAAAAAGTGACCCGGTTATGTACCTTCGGCCTGGCGACAGGGACAGGCATCCTGACCGTTGCCTCGTGTTCGACAACAACGGAAGAGAAGAAGCTTCCGAACATTATCCTGATAATGTCGGACGATATGGGTTACTCGGATATTGAACGCTTCGGAAGCGTCATTCACACTCCGAACCTGAACCGACTGTCGGACGAAGGCGTCACGTTCAGGCAGTTCTATAACACGGCAAGAAGTTGCCCTACACGTGCTAGTTTGCTTACCGGATTACATCCGCATCAGGCCGGCATCGGACACATGATGGCCGACAGGAGCGTAGACGGGTACCACGGCGATTTAAGCCCTCACAGCGTTACGATTGCAGAGGCGCTGCGACCGGCAGGATATAAAAATTACGCCGTCGGCAAATGGCACGTTACCCGGCACATCTCTGGAGATAGTTCGAAGCATAACTGGCCGCTGCAACGCGGATTCGACAAATATTACGGTATTCTGTCGGGTGCTGCAAGTTATTATGATCCCGGGGCATTATGTCGTGACAATCAATTGATTTCCCCTTACAACGATGCTGAATATGCGTATCCGGCGACAGACGAAGAAAGTTATTACCTGACCGAAGCGTTAGGCGATAATGCGGTTAAATTCATTCGGGAACATAACCGTGAAACTGCCGACAAACCGTTTTTCATGTATGTGACTTTCACGGCGGCGCATTGGCCGATGCAAGTTCCCGAAAGATTTGTCGCGCCGTATTATGGGAAATTCGACAGGGGATGGGATGAATTGCGCAGGGAAAAGTTTGCGCGCCAGATAGAACAGGGTATTATCGATTCAAAATGGAATTTGCCGGAAGACAGTACCGTTACGCCCTGGTCATCAATCGAAGATAAAAAGTTTGAAACGCGTTGCATGGAAGTCTATGCCGGCATGATCGCATGTTTAGATAAAAATATAGGCAAGATCATTGACGAACTGCAAAAAACAGGTCAACTGGATAACACTGTTGTGCTGTTTTTGCAGGACAATGGCGCCTGCGCCGAAATTACGGGGCGCGAAAGGCCTTTGTATTATGCTCCCATACCCGAAGGGGAGAAGCTGGAGCCTCTGCGGTCAGACGAATTGCAAAAGAGCGGACAACCGTGGCGTACGCGCGACGGATTGCCGGTAAAACGCGGCTATGGCGTTCTGCCGGGCGGACATGACACATACATCGCTTACGGAAAAGGATGGGCTTATTACAGTAATACTCCTTTCCGCGAGTATAAACACTGGGTACATGAAGGAGGCATTTCAACACCCTTGATTGTGCGCTGGGGAAATGGAATAAAAGCCGCCGGAGAAATCCGCCGGACACCCGGACAGCTGCCCGATATCATGGCTACCCTGATTGATATTTCCGGCGCCGAATATCCCCAAACCTGCAATGGGAATACGATTGTTCCCTTGCAGGGTATCAGCCTGAAACCGGCATTTGAAAAAGATATTACAAGCGACAGATATCTGTTTTGGGAACACGAAAACAATAAAGCCATTCGTCAGGGAAACTGGAAATTAGTCTATAAAT
>JAITBC010000339.1 GCA_031283785.1 Tannerella sp.
TCCGCCACCTTCTCTTTCCGGCATATATTCGTCGGGATTTCGTTCTCTCGATTCCCGTCTTTGAGCGCCCCCGAAACTTCTGAATCTGTATGTAAAGCTAAAAATGAAATAACTGCCGACAGTGTTGCTCGCGGTATATTGCAACGACTGCGCTCTTGACGTTCTTGAAATGTTGCTTCGTTGACGCAGAATATCATACATGCTGAATTTTATTGTTCCGCCCTTGTCTTTGAACACCTGTTTCTGTATTGAAGCGTTCCATAACCATTCGTTCTGTTTGAATCCGTCGGAATAGCCTGAGTTGGTCGAATAGTTTAAGTCCGAAGTTATGCCAAAATTCCACGGAAGATATACGGTTGCATTAGCCCGTCCACCATAGTCAAACACTTCGCTGCTTATTTGTCCGGCAAGACTTTTGTCTGTTTTCGAATATCTGACATTTCCTCTTAAAGCGAGGTCAAACAAATCGGAACGGTACGAAACTCCAAGCGTTTCGCCCAGTGACAAATCGCCGGTTGTATTCAGTTCGCCGTTGATAAATCCGTTGGATTCCGAATATCCGATATTGCTTGAAGAATTGACGGAGAATTTTCGGTTAAAAAACGATTTGTTTATCATGAAACGTGCGTCGGCATTTCTGTTTCCACTGACGTTGCGGTATGTACTTTCACGTTTTCCCAGGCTGTCCACGAGTGAATAATTGACTATGGCGTTTGTTGTAAAACTGATATTTGCAGAAGAAGTGACAGTCATTGTTCTGTCTTGATTGGATTTTTGGAACTGCGTCCTGAAATTGTTTCTGAACGATGGTTTCAAATCGGGATTACCGTAAGTTATATTCAGTGGATTAGACTCGTCTCTGACATTCGACAGTTGCGCTGTACTTGGCTGGCTGACCGAACCCGTATAGTTGATTCTCAGATTTGTCTGCCTGTCCCATCTGTAAATAAACTGCATAATCGGCGAGAAATTCACCACATTATTGGTTACCGTATATGCAGTGTCAGGTTCAAATGTTTTGCTTTCCGACTTCGAAGGTTGAACCGCAATGCCAAGGGTGTAGTTATATTTTTCGCGAACCGACTGAAAATTAAGTCTTATTTCCTGATTTTCGAAATCGTTTTCAAGCCTTTTTGTCGCCGAAGTGTCTGTAATGTCATAATTTCCGAACCCGTCGTTTTTGAATGTCTGCCTGTCCTGTTCCGAATTATTACTTCTGTATCTGTATGAGAGTTGCAGAAAATTGTTTGTTCCGAGAGGTTCCACATACGACAGAAATCCACTCCAGTTGTAACTGTTGTTTTTGGTATTGTATATCTGGTCGGTAACAATGCTTCTGTTTCGTGCGTTTTTATAATCTGTTCTCGAATTGTTTGAGCCGTCGGCATTTTGGTCCGAAAAACCGCCCGAAATACTGAAGCTCATAGTCCGCCCTTTTTTCCCGAACTTATGGCTGAAATCCAGATTACCGTTGAAACTTGTGTTGGCAGTTTTTGAATTGTATTCCGAATATCCCCAATTTATCGAATCACGCGGGTCAATGAGAGTCGTCAAATAGTCGCTCGACTGTCGATTAGTGTTTTTCGTATAGGAAAGATTTGGAGTGAATATCAGTTTTGTATTTTCGTTTGGCGTCCATTCCATTCTGAACTCCGTGCGTATATTGTTTCCTGTATTGTTTCCCGACTGGTTTCTTGTCTCATACTGGTCTCCGTCTGAGATGTAATTTTGAATGGAATTGTAGGAAATAACCTGGTTATCGCTGTTTCCGTATCTGATATTGCCGCCAAGTTTAAACTTTGTCGACAGTTCCGAAGCAAAATTGAATCCACCGTTGGACGACCTGAGTATTCCGTTTCGCCCTCCGAACGACATTCCTCTCGATGGACGTTCGCCCATAGATCCGCCGATATCGGTGAAATTTGTATTGTTTGTATTATTCGAACTTCCGAGCAGAGTAAACTGATTGTTGTTTTTTGCATAATTTGTCATAAGATTAGCTTCGTATCTGCCTTTTTCTCCGTAGCCTGCCGAGGCATTTCCGAAAAGACCCTGTTTCATTCCCGGTTTAATAGTCAGGTTTATAACCGACTCTTCTTCTCCATCGTCGAATCCCGTCATCTCCGCCATATCAGAACGTTTATCCCAGACTTGCACTTTATCGACCATTTCTGCAGGTAAATTTCTTGAAGCAACTTTCGGGTCGGTACTGAAAAATTCTTTTTTATCTACATATATTTTCTTTATTTCTTTTCCATTAACCGTAATTTTACCTTCGGAATCCACTTCGGCGCCTGGTAATTTTTTAATCAGGTCTTCCACAACGGCGCTTGGAAGCAGTTTATACGAACTGGCATTATATTCTACTGTGTCTCCTTTGATTATCATTTCCGGAGCTACGCCGGTGATAACCGCTTCATCGAGCATGAGATATGATTTTTCAAGTACGATTGAGTCCAGAACATTCGGTGTATCAGTCACTTTAATCAGCTTGAAATTGTCGAAATATCCAAGAAAAGAAGTTTTTAGAATATAATCTCCAGCAACGGCATTTATACTGAATGCTCCGTTCTTATCTGTAAGTATTCCTACCACATTACTGCTGTCCTTAATACTGAGTATTTGAACAGTGGCCTGCTCTACAGGTTCTTTGTCGGAATTGACAACCAGACCGGAAACGGAAACTTTATTTTGAGCATGTACACCCGTGCAAATCATTGCAAATAGGAGCGAAAAAACACAAATAATATGTCGCATAACATTGTACAGTTTTAAATTTTACGGTGCAAAACTACAAACTACAAAAGAAATATCTGTGTTTTTTTTACTGAAACGGCATTTTCAGGGAACGAATTAACAAAAACAAGCAGTAAATCGTAATCAATTAAAAATTACGATTTACAAGCTAAATCTTTTTTGAGGTGTTATGCTGTAACTATACTTGAAAAACTTTGCTGGAATTACAAACATCTAAATAACATAACTCTTAACTCT
>JAITBC010000357.1 GCA_031283785.1 Tannerella sp.
ATTTCCACCTCATTTCAATAACAAAACAACCTCAGTAGCCATGATATTATTCCCATATAATAACCACATTACCTCATTAAAACGCCTCACATCATCAGGTTATTAAAAACCCGGTTAGATACAATTCATTACATGTTATTTATTTTGCTTCTCGTAATTTTTAATTCGTAATTCGTAATTCTCCCAATGATGAAATACACATTTTTAACTACATCCGTTCTGACAATTACCGTCATTCTGCCGATTTCGGAATGTAAAGACAAATTGACTGGCAATTCGGCTTAAACAAGTTATACTGTATCCATGTGTATCATCTGTTCAATTCTAATGGATATCCAAACCAGCCCTTGTTATACTGTATCCATGTTCCATGTGTATCCGTAATACATTAACGACGGAAATTTTTAAATCGGCGAAACTAAACTTATTATTCAAAATTCAAGTGAATAGAAATTTGTTTTATTCCCGTTCAAAATTTTATATGTACTTTTGTGTTTAAAATTATACAGCATGTTTGCAAAAGAAATATACATCCTCCGCAGAAATCCGTTGAAAAAAACGGCAGACTCCTGTATTCTGCTTTTTTCGGACAACGACGAATGTGGAATGAATTACGAAAGCAACATTTACGTTTTCCGGCAGGATTTTAACGAAATCATCCGACGCGCCGAACATGAAAATATATCATAAAATCAAATGGAAAATACGATAAACAGACGAATTGAGCAGCTGCGCAGTTACATGAGCGACAAAAATCTGCAGGCGTTTATCATCCCTTCTACGGATGCGCACATGAGCGAATATATCCCGGAACACTGGGAAACAAGGCGATGGCTCAGCGGATTTACCGGCTCGGCAGGAACGGTTGTCGTCACGCTCGACAAAGCCGGATTATGGACTGATTCGCGCTATTTCCTTCAAGCCGAAGACGAACTTCGCGGCAGCGAAATAATCCTTTTCAAAGACCGTTTGCCGGACACAATAAACATTCCTGACTGGCTGACAACTCAACTGCCGAATGGCAGTCGCGCCGGAATTGACGGCAACGTATATCCTGCAAAAGACGCCCTGACGCTTCAATCCAAACTCGAAGAAAAAAATATAGCGCTCATTCCCGATTTTGACCCGTTCGACACAATCTGGCTCAACCGTCCGGCTTTGCCCAAAGAACCGGTAACCGTACACCCGCTCGAATATGCAGGTGAAACTGCCCGCCAAAAGATTGAAAGAACGCTGGCAGAGATAGAAAACCACGGAACAGCAGCCGTCTGGATAAGCGCTCCGGACACTATAGCCTGGCTGTTCAACATACGGGGAAACGACGTATCTTACAATCCGGTGACGGTAGCGCACGCTTTTCTTTCACGCAAACAGACAGCGCTTTTTATCGACAAAGACAAAATAACTCCCGAAGCAGCCCGGCATTTCCATAACGAAGGCGTCACAATAGCCGACTATAGCGAAGCTGCCGGTTTCCTGGAAAAAACCCACAGCTTGCGAATATGCCTTGATAGCGGCAAACTGTCGTTCAATCTATATAAAACTATAGTCAGGCACAACAGTGCAGCGGATATGCCATCGGTTGCCGACCTGCTGAAAAGCATTAAGAATGAAACCGAAACAGCCGGTTTTCGGCGTGTCATGGCGCGCGACGGCATTGCGCTTGTCCGTTTTTTCATGTGGCTCGAGAAGGCGATTCCCACAGGAGAAGTTACGGAGTATGCCGTATGTCTAAAGTTAAAAGAGTTGAGAAGCCGTCAGGAAAATTTTGCCGGCGAAAGTTTTCATACTATTGCCGGGTATGCTGCCAACGGCGCTATCAATCATTATCACCCCTCGGAAGAAAACAGTGCGGCAGTGAAAGCCGAAGGTTTTCTGCTGATTGATTCGGGAGGGCAATATCTGGACGGCACTACCGATATTACCCGCACAATTGCCGCAGGCGTCGTAACCGAAGCTATGAAACAAGATTATACTCTCGTGCTGAAAGGAAATATCAATCTTTCGAAAGCGATTTTTCCGGCAGGTACAAGAGGGTCGCAAATCGACATGCTGGCGCGTAAAGATATGTGGGAACATGGCGTCAACTACCTGCACGGCACAGGGCATGGCGTCGGTTACTATCTGAATGTTCACGAAGGACCTCACAGCATACGCCCCGAAGAAAACCCCGTCAAACTGCAACTCGGAATGATTGTTACCAACGAACCGGGCATCTACCGAAACCATCGCTACGGCGTGCGAACGGAAAATATGATGCTTGTCAAACGAGCCATGACTACCGATTTCGGCGACTTCTACGGCTTTGAAACGCTGACCCTGTGTCCGATTGATACTACGCCGATTATTAAAGAGATGATGACGGATGAAGAAACGGCATGGCTCAACTCCTACCATCAAACGGTATATGAAAAACTCTCGCCCCACTTGTCGGAGGAAGAGGCAGAATGGTTGAAAAATAAAACAGAAAAATTATGAACATATTCAGTAAATTTCCACGTACTTTCTGGGTAGCAAATACCATTGAACTGTTTGAGCGCTGGGCATGGTACGGCTTTTTTATGTTGTTTGCCAATTACCTGACCGGTTCGTCGGATATGGGTGGACTGGAATTTTCGCAAAGCCAGAAAGGTTTGATTATGGGTATCGGGACAGGAATACTCTATTTTCTTCCCGTCCTTACCGGAGCAATTGCCGACCGATATGGCTACCGGAAAGTCCTGGCTCTGGCATTTGTCATCTATGCTACGGCATTTGCCTTTTTCCCGCAAGTATCATCTTTTCCCGCCGTATTTATCATGTATATTTATCTGGCTTTGGGAGCGGCGTTATTCAAACCGGTTATTTCGGCTACAATAGCGAAAACCACACGTCCGGAAACATCATCCATCGGATTCGGCATCTTTTACATGATGGTGAACATCGGCGCTTTTTTCGGTCCTTTGGTAACTCTGCTGTTTAACAGCCGGTCGCACCTGATTTTTTACATATCCGGCGGAATCATCCTGCTGAACTTTATTTTGCTGTTCTTTTACCGGGAGCCGGAGCGCGTCGAGACGAAAAAAGAAACGTCTGTACTTAAGACATTCAAAGAGATATTTCTCAATATGGCGAGTATCTTCAAAGATCCGAGTTTCCTCGTTTTCCTGCTGATTGTCGCCGGTTTCTGGGCAATGTACAATCAACTGTTTTTTACGCTTCCGGTCTTCATTTCGCAGTGGGTCGATACGGGAACGCTGTACCACTTCTTCGACGTTCATATCCCGTTTATCAGCGCTAATTACAGTCCTGCTCCCGGAATACTCGACGCCGAGTTCATCACAAACACGGACGCTCTGTTCATCATTGTCTGCCAAATTGCTGTGTCTGCACTGGTGATGCGGTGGAAGCCTCTCCGTTCTATGGTTGCCGGTTTTCTGGTCTGTACTGTCGGAATGTCGCTGACATTGTTTTCGCAAAACGTGCTTTTTACGATAGTCGCCATTTTCATTTTTTCGCTTGGCGAAATGGCAGGTTCCCCCAAGATTACCGAATATATAGGACTTATCGCGCCCAAAAACAAAAAAGCGCTTTACATGGGCTATTCGTTCATTCCGGTCTTTTTCGGCAACATTCTTGCCGGCTTTATATCCGGAAATGTTTATCAGACAATGTCCGACAAAGTGGCTATTACGGAAAAATTTATTGCGAAAAAAGGATTGCTGCTGGAAACAGCCGGACTTTCTACGAATATACGCTTCGAAGAAGTCGCTCGACAAGTCAGCTTAACGCCGCAGGAACTGACTAACCTGCTATGGAACACATATCATCCATCTAATTTGTGGATCGTGATATTCTCAATCGGGGTCATTGCTTCTGTCGGACTTTTCATCTAC
>JAITBC010000376.1 GCA_031283785.1 Tannerella sp.
TGCGGATAATAAACCCGGAAAACGACGCTTTATCGTTTTCTGATAACAGGAGGCTATCTGACGACTCTCCTCTTCTGTCTTGAATGTTTTTGACTGTTCTTTCTATAGCGTTTTTTCAACCTCAAAAAAAGTAAAACAAAAACATGCAAATAAGAGCATTATTTCTTTGTAACTCAATAAAATATTACTATCTTTGCGACAGTAAAAATAACAGCCGCAAGGCTTAGTTTCACAACTTCCCTGCGGCTTTAAAATTTTTCTAATAATGAAAGAACACTGCAGTTAATAGCTCAGTCTCAAGGACTTGGGGCGAATTCTTCCTGCATATTTATTTTCAACTGATTACAAGTGGCCTTTTTTTCTCCCTGAATCGCTGAAAATCCGCAATCAAATAATTTGATACCTGAACAGTCGTTATTTAGCGCTTCGTAAGTTCAATTAGTAAATGCAACGAAGTGGGAGAAAACAAAGTCAAACATTTTTATCAAAAGACAGTGGAAATCCGAAATTTTTATGTAGTTTTGCATCTTAAATAAACCTTATGGAAGGAAAAATATCTGTAGTAATCCACACTTTCAATTCGGAAAAATTTCTGGATCGTGTGTTGTCGTCTGTAAAAAACTTTGACGAGATCATCATTTGCGACATGTACAGTACGGATCGCACGCTGGAAATTGCACAAAAATACAATTGCAAAATTATCTTTCACGAAAAGTGCGAAGTCCCCGAACCGGCAAGGAATTTCGCTATTCATGCCGCCTCAAACGAATGGATTTTGGTGGTAGATTCGGACGAGATTATACCGGAAGCATTACAAAATTATCTATATCGCTGGATAAAAGAAGAAACCGATATACAGGGGATTTGGCTGACACGCAAAAATTATATATTCGGTCATTTCCTGCATGGCGAATACCCTGATCATATTCTGCGTTTTTTTAGAAAAAATAATACCTCTTGGCCTCCCTATGCACATACGATGCCTGAAGTGAACGGACGGGCAGCATACATTCCGAAACGCAAAAAAGAGTTGGCGATTATTCATCTGGCGAACAGTTCGATGAGTGAGAAACTCCGGAAAATGGATATCTATACAAATAATGAAGTTTTAAAACGCGCCGAACAAAACTTCTCTGTTTTGAAAATATTTGTTGCCACTTTTTTCCGCTTTTTTAAATCATATATTATAAAGGGAGGCTTCCGCGATGGAAAAGCCGGAATCGTTATTGCCGGGACCGATGCTTTTTACAAATTCGTCACTATTGCCAAAATATGGGAAAACAAAGTCCGCGAGGAAGATTTCGACGAAGATTTACTACGGTAATCACTTCTTCCGCCGTATATTTATACCCCACCACTTTAATATAAGTATAGAAACACGTTTTAACGCTTCTTTTCGCGCTTTCTTTTTCGAAAACCGGTTTTTATATTTCAATATCAGCCTGACGGCCTCTTGTTCACTAAAAACTTTTTTCCGGGACTGTGAATACACTATCCCGATACGCGTATATATCTCATCATTACCAAAGAGGCGGGCAAAATTCTCACATCCTTTGTCCGGACTAACCGTCATAAATTTCATCCGGTTTACATCTACCGGAATAAAGGCATATTTCCCTGAGACCGAATCGTCGCGAATCAATATATTGCCGGGAGAATAATCCAGATGATATATGCCGGCATCGTGTAATGCCGCACTATATCTTGCAAACGCATCAATCAGGTCTTCATTCCCGGCAAGCGGCTCGGAATAATATTCGCGTATTTCCCGTACCTGCTGACAGTGCAAACTTATATAATAACTGTCGGAAAGCCATCCGCCTTCTTTGATTTCTATACAAGCAACAGATTCAGCCGTATCAAATCCTTTTTTCGAAATTTGCAATGTATTATAATATGATCTGCGAGCTTTTGATTTCCTGAAATACGTATACATAATACGGTTAAAAAGACGAGGCTTCCGAAATCTTTTGACATTAATACATAATCCATTGCCATATGAAAATATTTTGACAATATTCTTTTTATCATAAATAACCGTTCCTTCCTTATCGAAAAAAAACGGTATTTTCTCTATCCAATCACGCAAATAAGCATATCCGGGGTTTATAATCACATTCATAATTGCTCCAAATAACTGTCTATTTTATCAATAATCCGCTCAGAAGTGATTTCATTCATACATGCCCAATCCCCGCGAAAACAAGGTTTATTCCCATATATCGAACACGGGCGGCACGGCAGATCAACCTGCACAGCGAGGTCTTCACGTTGGTGATAACCGAGGAACCCGGCATACGGATGCGTAGCGCCCCATATGGAAATGATTTTGACGCCGACAAGCGAAGCAAAATGCATGTTTGCTGAATCCATACAGACAAAAAGGTCCAGTTTACTTATAAGGGGCAACTCCATATCAAGCGTATAACGCCCGACAACACTCCGGGTACGGGCATATTTATTTTCCCAACCGTTCAGTATCACTTCTTCTTCACCCCGTCCGCCAAACAAAAAAACGGTGACATCATCGCGTTCGGATAATGTTTTCACCACCTTTTCCATTTTTTCTATCGGATACACCTTCCCTTTGTGCTTTGCAAACGGAGCTATGCCGATCCAATATCCGTCCTTATTCCCCGCTATCGCCTGTATCGCCCTGTCATTAACCGGATTATTGTCATATAAAGAAACAAATGTCTCCTCAAAACGAAATCCGGCCGCACGAAACACATCCGCATAACGACCTGTCGCCGGACGCAACCGGCTTATTTTTTTAGGCGGACGTCCGGTAAGATTCCTGCGCTCTTTTCGTCCTTTGTCGATCATAAATACCTTTTTACCGCTCAGGCAAAAAATAATATCAACAAGCCGTGAACGTATGACGGAATGCAGGTCGAGTACAATATCAAATTCATACTTTCTCAGGATAAACGCATATCGCAGGAATCCGAATAAAGACTTTTCGGTATTTTTGATATTTATACCCATCACGTTAACATTCGGCGGGCGGTTAACAAAAAGCGGCATCAGAAATGTCTGCGTAAACACGGTAAACGAATCATCCGGATTCGCTTCCGCAACAGAATATATGACGGGAATCGTCATCGCGACATCCCCAATCGCAGAAAGTCTTATTATCAGCACCTTAGACATTCTTCCCCGTTCTTATTTTTTACCGTACAACACAGGATTCAACGAAGGATCATTATACATTTTCATTTGTTTATAAACCTTCATGTATTTACGTCCGTCCCTAATGTCATCCAGCAACTGATTCAGGGCAAAGGATAAATCCTTCTTCTGCTCCAATAAGACAGACAACTTCTCCTTACATGCCTCGATATGTTCCGGCGTCACATTCGTACGCCGGGTCTCGTCCTGCATATGATATATCTTCAGTACAAGGATCGACAAACGGTCGACCGCCCACGCAGGGCTCTCGGTATTAATTCCTGCATCCGGCAGAACATTTACATCTTTATATATATCAAAAAAATAACTGTCGATACGTTCTACCAGATCCGTACGGTCCTGATTCGACTTATCAATACGGCGTTTTATCTCCAATGCCTTTGCCGGATCAATCTCCGGGTCGCGTATAATATCTTCCAGATGCCACTGCACCGCATCAATCCAATTTTTACAATACAAATAGAACTCTATACTCTCTTTCCCGTAAGGATTCCTGACAGTAGCATCGACATCATTCGTCCTGTGATAATCGCTTGTAGCCCTTTCGAAGACCGGATAACATTTTTCGCTAAATTTCTCCATCACATATTATCTAAAAATTTGTCAAAGATAAGAAAACAAAGTAATATCAGGAAGTAGAAAGCAATTTTTCTATAATACGGGGATAATTTTTGTACTCCAGTTCATGAACCTTCATTGCCACATCATCCGCCGTATCCGATGGAAAAACAGGACAAGACGCCTGAAAAATAACAGCGCCCTCGTCATAATGCTCATTCACGTAATGGATCGTAATCCCTGTCTGCGTCTCCTTTGCTGCAACAACCGCCTTATGGACATAATCGCCATACATGCCTTTGCCTCCGAATCCAGGCAGTAACGACGGATGAATGTTTATGATTCTATCCGGATACGCCTCAATTACAACTGCGGGAATCTTCAATAAAAATCCGGCCAGCACAATAAAATGCGTTTCATATTCGGAAAGCTTCCGCAGGACTGAAGAACCCTCTTTAAATTCAATATTCGTGAAAGTAAATGAAGGGACGCCCAGCCTTTCCGCCCGTACATGAACCCCGGCATCAGACCTGTTCGACAAAACGACGGCAACGCGTATCATAGCATCGCTGCTGTTGAAATAATTTATCAGGTTTTCGGCATTAGAGCCTGATCCTGAAGCAAATATGGCAATATTATTCATAATATGTTATCTTATTTTATGCACAGATTTTAAAAATATGTGCATCTTTCTGCATTTTTTGCATTGATTATTTGTTTTATGTGCAAAAATATATGTTCCTTTGCGGCGCAAATATAAGAAATATCAATAACTTAGTATTAATTTAAAATTAAAATTTATGTCTGATGTAGCATCTCGCGTAAAAGCGATTATTGTTGACAAATTGAGCGTTGAAGAATCAGAAGTTACTAACGAAGCGAGTTTCACAAACGATTTGGGAGCAGATTCTCTGGACACAGTTGAGTTAATCATGGAATTCGAAAAAGAATTCGGTCTTTCAATTCCTGACGATCAGGCTGAAAAAATTTCTACCGTAGGAGACGCTATTGCTTTTATCGAATCTAACGCGAAGTAATTTAATCCTTATCGGTATGGAATTAAAAAGAGTTGTAGTAACAGGTCTTGGCGCCATTACTCCATTAGGTAATACTGTTGCGGAAACATGGCAGGCATTGATTAATGGGATAAGCGGGGCGGGGCCTATTACTCGCTTTGACGCTTCAAAGTTCAAGACACAGTTTGCCTGCGAAGTAAAAAATTTCGATCCTTTAGCCTATTTTACGGATAAGAAGGAGGCGCGTAAGTGCGATTTACATGCACAATATGCCATTGCCTCAGCGCAGGAAGCCATAACTGATGCGAATATAAATTTGGAAAAAGAGGACAAAGATCGTATCGGCGTCATTTTCTCCTCCGGTATTGGGGGTATCTATTCATTCCAGGAGGAAGTAAGAGGATACAGCGATGAACGCGGCCCGCGTTTCAATCCGTTTTTCATACCTAGAATCATTGCAGATATCTCGGCCGGACACATCTCTATGAAATACGGTTTTCGCGGTCCGAACTTTGCAACGGTATCGGCATGCGCCTCATCGACTAACGCAATTGGCGACGCGTTCAATTACATCCGTCTCGGCAAAGCGAACATAATCGTAACCGGAGGCGCCGAAGCGCCTATCGCAATCGTAGGAGTTGGCGGATTTAACGCTATGAACGCTTTATCGACCCGTAATAATTCGCCGGAAACAGCCTCCCGTCCTTTCAGTAACAGCCGTGACGGTTTTGTCATGGGTGAAGGCGGAGTTTGTCTTATCCTCGAAGAAATGGAACATGCCCTTGCTCGCGGAGCAAAAATATATGGAGAAATTGTTGGTTCGGGAATGTCGGCCGACGCATACCACCTGACCGCTTCGCATCCCGACGGATTAGGCGCTACGCTTGTTATGCGTAATGCGCTTGACGATGCGGAAATGAAACCCGAAGATATTGATTATATCAATGTACATGGCACATCAACCCCCGTAGGCGATATTTCGGAAGCCAGAGCGATAAAAGAAGTCTTCGGCAACCATGCGTATAACCTGAACATAAGTTCTACAAAATCGATGACCGGCCACATGCTGGGTGCAGCAGGAGCTATCGAAGCAATGACTTGTATATTATCCGTATATGAAGATATTGTCCCGCCTACCATAAATCATACGGAAGGTGACAACGACCCCGAAATTGATTATAACCTGAATTTTACTTTTAACAAAGTTCAGAAAAGAACGGTCAATGCGGCACTCTCCAATACATTTGGTTTTGGCGGCCACAACGCAAGCATAATCGTAAAAAAAACCGGGAAATAAAGTGATATTCAAAAGTATATATAAATGGATAAGGCTCTTTAGATTAAAACACAAAGAGCCTTATCTGTCATTATACAACATTCTTGGCTTTTATCCCGACAATATCGAACTTTATGAACAGGCATTCATTCATCGTTCCCTTTCCATGACACAGCAGGACGGGAGACGGAGCAATAACGAACGTCTTGAATTTTTAGGCGACGCGGTGTTGGATGCAATAATAGCAGATATTGTATATCAGCATTCCCCTAACAAAAAGGAAGGATTCCTTACAAACACCCGCTCGAAAATCGTACAACGGGAAAGCCTCAACCAAATAGCCCTGGAATTGGGCGTTGACAAAAAAGTGACCTCCATGCCATATGCGACTACCCACCACAAATATATGTATGGTAATGCACTTGAAGCATTAATCGGAGCTATATACCTTGACCAGGGATACGGACGTTGCTGCAAATTTGTTAAAGAACGTATCATCAATAAACATATCTCTTTAGACAAACTGGCAAACCGCGAAGTAAACTTCAAATCCCGCCTCCTTGAATGGGGACAGAAGACAAAACTTCATATCGAATTTGACCTTATTGAATCGTTCACGGACGAGGACGGAAATCCTGTTTTTCAGACAAGCGTATCGTTGGAAGGGACGCCGCTCGGCATAGGCACGGGAAGCACTAAAAAAGAATCGCAGCAACTTGCGGCAAAAAATGTGATCCGGAAGATACACAAAGACAAGGTGGTCAAACAATTAATAGAAGAACTGAAACATCAACAAACGACAGAATAGAGGATATACGGGGGGGGGATTGCATTAAAAATCACACGCCGGCAAAAGGACTTCCGTAATTACAATTTTGATATCCCGAAGATAATAATGAAGCCGCAACAACTGTTCATTATAATTATATTCCAAACGAAATACCCATATGTACGCCCTGTTGTATAAGGTCATGGTCTACAGGGACTAACTTTATCTTACCGGCTACTTCCGAAAGGGGTATAGAACCGATTTCATTACCCTTGATACAAACCATACGTCCAAAAGCCTTCTGCGCAATCAGTTCGGAGGCATGACCACCAAGACGCGTAGCCAGGTTGCGATCGAAAGGAGAAGGATTCCCCCCCCGTTGTATATATCCCAAAACCGTCGTTCGCACCTCTATATCCGTAGCCTTTTCAATGGCATGAGATATATAATCCGACGAATAGTCTTTTGCTTTCTTCAAGCCTTCGGCAATAACGACAATCGAATACGGCTTCCCTAAACGCGAACGCTCCAGTATTTTGTCGTTCACCCTGTCAATATCAAAACCTATCTCGGGAATAAGGATAACATCAGCGCCTCCCGCCATTCCGGCATAAAGAGCAATCCACCCTGCATGATGCCCCATCACTTCGACAACCATAACCCGCTTATGCGAACTCGCGGTCGAGTGTAACCGGTCGATCGCTTCCGTAGCAATATTCACCGCCGTATCGAAACCAAACGAAAGATCCGTGCCGAAGACATCATTGTCAATCGTTTTCGGTACGCCAATGACATTAAGTCCTAACTGCATCAACTTATTTGCCGTCTTCTGAGTGCCGTTCCCCCCAATACAAACGACACAGTCAAGCCCCATTTCAATATAATTCCGATATATGATCTGCGGCTTGTTATTATCTCCCGAATCAAGCATTTTCTTAAATGGTTTTTCCCGGGATGTTCCCAAGATCGTCCCTCCCAGATTTAGAATGCCGGAAAGCTTACGTTCATCGAACACTTCAATATCCCTGTTCAACAGTCCGGTAAACCCGTTGTGAATGCCTACCACCTCCATTCCGTAATGCAAAATTGCAGATTTCCCAACCCCTCGAATCGTTGCGTTTATTCCCGGACAATCACCGCCGGAAGAAAGGATTCCTATTCTCATAAGCAAATATATAATCTATGTATAACCTCATATTAATGACCATCCGGAACACCACTTTTCCCGGATCTTTTACTGCCCCTTATCCAAACCTTAAACTATCCACTAAAATAACAAAGCCCGCCTCTCAAAAAAAACGCTTCCGGAGAATTAGGCGATTAACAGATAAACAAAAGAATCTTTCCCCTGATTACTATCGTCAACATTAATGGTCTTTACCGATTCTTCCGGAAAAAGCCATTTATTCTTTTTCCTTTTTATTGTCGCACGATTCCCGAAACAGGGGACAGACACGGCGCATACAAGAACTATTAACAAAATATCTCTTACTACAATCATACTTGCTGTATTTATTATACTTTAACTGCGCGACAAAATTACATTAATATCCCAAGATTTCCAAGCACAGCGGATGAAAAATTTCCGGAATGACAGCCTTTGTATCGCCGGGCATGGTCGCCAACAAACTGCCGTCCGCATCTTTTGCACAAATAATTTTGCTGCCCGTACGATTTCCTGTCGTTTACCTTTACGTTTCTTCTGTAAAAACATAGTCGTCTATGATAAGTCCGGCAGTTCAAATACGGAACGTATATGCGGACTTTACGACAATATTACAGTAATCAGGGACACGGACAAAGGATTCAAAAAATACCTGTTTCTTATCCGGCTGTATTTCGTTATTTTCCGGAGAAAACCGAATGGAAAAAAATAATGCCTGCTTTTCCTTCATAAATTTTGAAGGACATTTTTATTCGTCAGTATTGAATGTCGAAAATTTCATGTACATTTGCATGGTTTTTCAAGGTTGCATTTTTTCCTTATTAAAATATGGACATCATAACTAAAACAATAGCTCCCTTATTCTCTGCAAGGCAACGGCAAATTGAATCGTTCGGTAAACGATTCGCCGATATACAACATAAACAACTGTTACAATTACTGCAAACCGCAAAAAATACAGAATGGGGTGAGCATTACAAATTCCGGGATATTACCGGATACAACACCTTCCGCGAACGGGTCCCCATATCTGTTTATGAAGATTTGCAACCTTTCATCGAAAGAATGATTAATGGCGAAAGAAACATTCTATGGCCATCTGTCGTAAGATGGTATGCAAAAAGTAGCGGTACGACAAACGACCGCAGTAAATATATCCCCGTCACCCGCGAAATATTAAGGATGTGCCATTATCAGGGCGGATTCGATACCGTCTCATTATACATGCACAACTACCCCGAAACACGCTTTTTTTCAAAAAAAGGATTGATACTGGGTGGAAGCCACAGTCCTTCAGCCATCAACGAAAAGGCGCATTGCGGAGACCTCTCGGCCGTTTTACTGCAGAACCTGAATCCGCTCGTGAATCTTATCCGCGTTCCGAGAAAAGAGATTATACTTATGGACGAATGGGAAGCCAAAATAAGCGCGATTGTAGAAAACACACGGGATAAAGATATCGTTAGCATTTCGGGAATACCTTCGTGGATGCTTACGCTCATTAAAGCAATCCTGAATGAAACCGGAAAAGAAACGCTCCACGAAGTATGGCCGAACCTCGAAGTGTTTTTCCACGGAGGAGTGGGATTCGAACCGTACCGGCCACATTACGAAAAATTATTACCGTCCGGCAAGATGCATTATATGGAGACGTATAACGCTTCCGAAGGATTCTTCGGCATTCAGGACGACCCGGCAGACAAAAGCCTGTTGCTGATGCCCGATTATGGAATATTCTACGAGTTTATCGCGATGAACGAACTCTCGGCATCCGATAATCCGACAATTATCCCTCCGGAAGACGTAAAGACGAATGAAAATTATGCCGTCGTGATTACTACGGCAGGTGGATTATGGCGGTATCTTATCGGTGATACGATACGTTTCACGTCCCTGTTTCCCCACAAATTTATTATTACCGGCCGGACAAAACATTTCATAAACGCTTTCGGCGAGGAACTGATGATCGACAATGCGGAAAAAGGAATACATACGGCCAGCCTCGAAACCGGCGCCATCGTAAGGGCGTATACCGCCGCTCCTTTATTCGTTTTAGACAGCGGAAAAGGACGCCACCAATGGTTAATAGAATTTGAAAAATTACCCGAATCTATCGACGAATTTGCAACAGCCCTGGACAATGCTCTCAAACAATTAAACTCCGATTACGAGGCCAAACGATACAAAGACATCTCCCTTCAGAAACCCGAAATAATACAGGCAAGAGAAAACCTGTTTTATGACTGGCTGAAAAAAGAAGGCAAACTGGGTGGGCAACATAAAGTGCCATGCCTGTCCAACAACCACGATTTAATCGACAAACTGTTAGCGATGAATATTTCATGACCCGCCGCGCATATATGCAATACAAAACGATTACAGACAGGAACCGGCATGCAACGGCAACAATCTCAATGTTTGCCGCCGAGAAAGGAGTGTCCGAATATCAATTGTCGATTCAAATCATTGAGCAGGGACTTCCCTTTTCCGAACAGCTAAAATCGGTTTTCTCCCTTTTCAATGACATCCGCGAAAATGATTTACGTAACACAATCACCGTTTTCCTGCGTGTTTTTCTAAGCGATGCAGCGAATCAAACACAGTTGTTACCGGGATATCTTCCCGACAGGAAAGACAATATATCAATAATAGAACAGCCTCCGCTGAACAGCACGAAAATCGCCTTATGGGCGTATCTGCAAACCGGAATGGAAGTTTCGTTATCACCACCGCATATGCCGGGACTTTTCGGCGTACAACACGGCCGGTACCTGCATTTATGGAATGGAACGGCCATCAAACCGGAAAATGACTCCGAACAACAAATGAACGCTTTGCTGAAAAATTACATCGCACAACTGAACGTGCACGACTGTACGCTTGCCGGAAACTGTATCCGCACTTGGATTTTCGTTCAGAATGTCGATGTAAATTATGCCGGGATCGTAAAAGCCAGACGTGAACTATTCAACGAAAACGGGCTTACCGACAAAACGCATTATATTGCAAGCACGGGAATAAGCGGCCGTCATGCCGACCCAAAAGCTGTCGTGATATTCGATTCTTACGCCGTCAAGGGACTCGAACCCGGACAAATCCAACATCTGCATGCAATGACACATATGAGCCCAACTTCCGAATATGGCGTAACTTTCGAACGTGGGACATGCATACGTTACGGAGATCGCCGGCATGTATTCGTATCGGGAACGGCCAGCATCGATAACAAAGGGATGATCGTTCACGAAGGAGATGCCGGCAAACAGGCGATCCGCATGATAGAAAATGTTGAAACATTACTGCGGGAGGCGGAATGTGAAACGGATGATATTGCACAGCTGATCGTATACCTGCGCGATATGGCCGATTATACGGTTGCCGGAACAATCATCGAAAAGCACTTCCCGGAAATACCGAAAGTAGTCGTTCACGCTCCCATCTGTCGATCGGGATGGCTTGTCGAAATGGAGTGTTTTGCCATCAAAAAGGATGACAACGCAAAATTCGAACCGTTATAATCCTTCATGGCGCATATTCGCGGTTTTATTTGACTTTTGCAATGATAAGAACAGGATTATCGTCAAATGTCAAGTCATAAAATTCCGCCGGGAATGTAACATCTTTGTTTTCTTCCATATATGACATCATGTCGGATGCCGGAATTATGCAAACGGCGTCTTCGTACTTGTTGATCCGGGCTATGTGAAAAGGAGGAAATAATCTGTTTTTGTGGATAAAACCTCTTTTGGATTTCGATTCACTAACTGTGACAACGGTCTTTTTTGTTCTTTTGTCATAATATCCGTCATAATATTTTACATTGTCATCAGACCCGCTGTCATATCCCATATCATTATAATCAAAAAAAATATAGCGTTCTGTTTCCTGCACATATTTAATCCAGTAACGGTTGAGATTTTTTTCCTTATTTTCTCTTTCCGCATAATCCGGTTTCATGTTGCCGAGTTCAAAGACAATATGAGGGACAATTGTGTCCGGGCTTACCCGAAATACAGTATCGTTGTAGTTCGGTTCCTTAAAATAAAGCGAACCGTCATATTCATAAAACTGTCCGGGATTAAAAGTCGATCTGTCGGTCTGATAATCTTTATATTTACGGTGATTGGGGAAGGTCTTGACAATCTTTCCGTCCTTGTTAAATATGACAAGCAAATAAGGCAAATCACCTGTATCATTATTTACATATCCGATATAGTAAACCGAATCCATTTTATAAATATTGTCTATTTTTGTAAAGATAATATTATCGTCTGTAATGTCGGCTATCTGTTCGGCCGGCTTGATTACTTTCTCGACAACTTTGTTTGTATGAATATCTATCCCCAGCCTTTGCAAACTCCTGTAAACATAGAAGATATCGTCCCTTTCATTGAACGGTTCGGAATATATTGTAAAATATTCATCCGGCCCTTGTCCTCTTTTTCCTATTTCATAAAGAAACTTACCCGATTTTCTCTCAAACAAATATGCTCCTGTTCCTCCAAACATCTTATTGTAGGCAACAATATATTTATCCGTCACATAATACGAACTCATCTCGGCAATTAACAGACATTCGGGTGAGGTTTCCAAGCAAACATATTCCATTGAAACAAACATCTCATCTGTATAGGCGGGTTGATAATTTACGTGATCAGGGTCAATAGAAATGTAAATATTCTTTACGTCCACACTTGCGTCTTGCCTGCATGAAAAAAAGAACAGTACGAATAAAATTTTTAACAAATGTCTATACATCATCATTTATTGTTTTTATAAAACAAGGTATATAAAATTCGTAATTGTTCATGTATAGTCAATGCAATGATTTTTTTGATATATCACTCTTCATGAATTAAAGTGAGCAAACCTCTATTCCAAGAACATTGTAGCAAACTTCATACCCTCCTATTACACAAGGACTTCCGTCAGGATAGTTATAAACATACCGGTATGTGTTACCATTAAGGATACAGAGGTAAACACCCGCAGAACTAGCATATCCTCCATAATCACTACTATCCATAACCATTTTCGCTTCACTTTTGCTCAACACAACGGCTTTTCCTTTAAAAATCAATTTGTTTAACTTTTTCATTTGTATAAAATTAAGAATGTTATGTTATGGCAATATGCAATAACGACCCCAATATTACAAAATAAAATCAATAGCGCCTCTATTTTTGATATAAATTTGCTGAATGTACTGATTTTATAGGCCGAACGTAGTCTCAAATGTTAACAGCACATCGAAAGAACTTTTTGCTTATGTAATAAAATAACAGGAATGTCTCCTGTTATTTTTTCAATGTTACGAACAGTGCCGAGGTTGGATATTCATCCGAATTGTCCGCATCTCGCGTTTAAAACATACAACAGCCGCTTTTCACACTCGTCCGAATCAAACTGCATTCTCGACGGTTAAATCCGCATATTCGCGGTTTTATCACCGGCAAGTTTTCGTTTTATAGCAAATAATTGTAATTTTGCGGATCGTTCAATTTAATAATTATAAGGAGATGTGGGTCATTTGTGCTGATTTAGAAGGGGTTTTCGTGCCTGAGATATGGGTTAACGTGGCAAAAAAGACAGGAATAGAAAAACTGAAACTTACGACACGCGATATCAAAGATTACGATGAACTGATGAAATACCGTTTGCAGGTACTGGATGATAATAACTTGAAATTAAAAGATATTCAAAATGTTATTGCTACACTCGAACCCCTTCGCGGAGCTTTGGATTTCGTCAGGTGGCTGCGTAAAATTTCGCGTTTTGTCATCGTTTCGGATACTTTCATCGAATTTGCACAGCCATTGATGGACCAACTCGAAAATCCTTTATTACTCTGCCACTCGCTGGAGACCGACAAATCCGGGAAAATCACAAATTACAAATTACGCCAACCCGACCCCAAACGTAAAACCGTGGAAGCATTCCGCAGTCTCCGGTATAAAACGCTTGCTTTCGGAGATTCCTACAATGATATCTCAATGCTCAAATCGGCGGATGTCGGAATATTGTTTTGTCCGCCCGATAACGTAATTGCCGATTACCCGGAATTTCCCGTCACAAAGAGTATACCGGAACTTAAAATGCTTATACAGCGACATATATCCGACGATTAAACGATTAAATCTGCCGGCCGGACGACCGGGGAATGCCGCCCACCGCCTTGTTCGCCCGCAGGCGCACCACTTACCATTGTAATGTTTTTATACGGAAAAAATCACTACATGTAGTGATTGTCCATATCAACTTTTTAAAGTTCCTTTGCCGTCGCAAAATGAAGTAGCTTTAATAACCAATATATTAATGTATGAAAAAAATATTTTTATTATTATCCCTGTTCATTATTATTCCAGTGAACGGGAAAGTATCGGCTGAAGAAAAAAACACTCCGCAGGACACGGTTAGAATATTTAATATGGACGAGGTTGTCGTCATTTCGTCGTCAAAAGAGACAAACAAAATGCGTACACTGCCCGGCTCCGTCTCGCTGCTGTCGCCCCAGCAGATTTACGGGAAACAGGTGACGTCAATAAAAGATATCAGTTCGTTCGTCCCTAACCTGTATATACCCGATTATGGCGCCAAACTGACCTCCGCCGTTTATATAAGGGGCGTCGGAGCGCGGAGCAGCGGACAGTCCATCGGCTTATACGTAGATGAAACCCCGTATATGGATAAAAGTTCGTTCGACTTCGAACTGACGGATATTCAGCGGATCGAAGTGCTGCGCGGCCCGCAGGGGACATTATACGGGCGTAATGCAATGGGTGGGATAATTAACATATACACCCTTTCTCCCTTTGATTACCAGGGCGTCAAAGCATCTCTTTCTTACGGCAACTACGGCCAGGCAAACGCTAAAATATCCGTTTATAATAAACCGAACGACAAACTCGGACTGTCGCTCGGTGCATATTACAGCCATCGAGACGGTTTTTTTACAAATACTTATAACAGCCGGAAAGCGGATTATGAAGATACGGCAGGAGGAAACATGAAATTATATCTGATATTATCTTCCGCCCTCACCGCTTCATATTCCGTTTCTTACGAACACACCGGCCAGGGCGCATTCCCTTACGGGTTTTATCATGAGGACACAAAGACGGTCGACAAAGTGAATATCAACGACAAATCATCGTACGAACGCTCCCTGTTAAGCAATAATCTGTCTCTCAGATATCAAAATGAAAATATTTCCGTCACTTCCACCACCGGATATCAATATCTGAATGATGACATGAAAATGGATCAGGACTTTTCCGATTCTTCCCTGTTTATTTTAAACCAGTTACAGAAACAACACACATTCACCGAAGAAATATCGGTGAAAAGTAAAAACGACAATAATTACCAATGGTCATTCGGCGTACACGGCTTTTATAATAAATCCGGTACCGACGGGCCGGTAGAATTTAAGGAAGACGGGATAAAAACGATTCTGCAACCCGTATTCGACAAACTGAACGACTATGGGATGCCGGGTAAACTCACCATCACCAACGAATCGTTATATATCCCCGGCGATTTCGGGACGCCTTCATTCGGTACGGCAATATATCATCAATCAACCTGCAATAACCTTCTCTCCGAAGGCCTGTCCATCACGGCGGGTATACGTCTGGACTACGAGAAACAGGAGTTAACATATCACTCCGAAGCAAAAATGAACCTCCACATGCAAATTGCACCCGGCAGGCCGCCGATAGATTTAAGTGAAAGTTATCCGGCTTCGATAATCAACGAGAAAATCTCGCAGGAATTCCGTCAGGTTTTGCCGAAGATTTCGCTGAAATACGAGTGTACTCCGCGTACATTCGCCTATTTATCGATCGCCAAAGGATATAAGGCCGGAGGATATAACGTGCAAATGTCCGCCGATATTATGCAGCGACGGATGCAGTTCGACGTTATGAACTCCTTCAAACAATATATGCCTCCTTCGTTTGAGATAACAGAGCCGCAACCGGTGAAAGAAGTCATTTCATACAGGCCCGAAACGAGCTGGAATTATGAGACCGGCATGAAAAGCATGCTTATAAAAGACCGGTTACGTACGGAAGTTACGCTATTTTATATGGATATCAGGGATCTGCAAATCACTAAATTCGTCGAAAGCGGAAACGGACGTTACTTGAGTAATGCGGGAAAAGCAGAAAGTTATGGCGCAGAACTTTCTCTGTCTGCAAGATTATCCGACAAACTCACCGCCGACCTCAACTATGGATATACTCATGCCACATTCCTCGATTATAACAATGCAAAAGAAAATTATAAAGGGAAATACATCCCCTACACGCCGCGACACACGTTAAGCACAGGCCTGCAATATAACAGGCCGCTCAGGAACTGCCTGATAGACCGGATAACCGCATCGGCGCAATGCAACGGAACAGGGAAAATCTACTGGACGGAAGAAAACAGTATATCACATCCGTTCTATGTGATTGTCAATGCACAAGCCGGCGTACATAAAGGAAGGATTTCGCTGTATTTATGGACGAAAAACCTTACCGATACGGATTATTCGACATTCTACTTCGAATCGCTGAATAAACCCTGCATGCAAAAAGGTAAACCGCTACAATTCGGCGCCAGACTAAACATCACACTCTGAAATTTCCGACATTAATTAACAGGTTAATAATTAAAACGATAAAAATTTTATATCATGATAGAGCTGCTCACTACATACAATCTACTGGGGCTGACAATCGGAATTGCCACATTCCTCATCATCGGACTGTTTCATCCGCTTGTGATAAAAGCCGAATATTACTGGGGCAGAAAATGCTGGTGGCTATTCCTGATGACCGGGATTACTTTTCTTGCTTTATCGGTCCTGATAAAAAACACATTTTTGTCGACCGTCATGGGCGTCATTGCCTTTTCATGCTTCTGGTCTATCTTCGAACTTTTCGAACAAACCAAACGCGTCGCAAAAGGCTGGTTTCCTGCAAATCCCAAACGAGTAAAAAAGAAAACAAAATAACATGCGAACAGATTTTTATACATCCATCTTACATATCGTATCCTCATTTTCTGCGACCTGTTTTTATTTTCCAGATCCAAACGCATTTGTTAAATATAATTAGTACATTTGCAAACTGTTTTTTTTCACATAACAGGCTTTCATCTTATAAAATGAAAGACAAAAAAGTATCGTATCATAAATCTTTAGATCGGAAAGAGATGGAAAAAGTTATTCAAACCAATCATGCGCCTGCGGCGATAGGCCCTTACAGCCAGGCCATCCGGAAAGGCAATATGCTTTTTGTTTCGGGGCAATTAGGAATTGAGCCTGCCACCGGAAATTTTGTAGAAGGCGGAGCAAAAGAGCAAACAGGGCAGGTTTTTAAAAATATCAGGGCTATTCTTTCAGCGGCCGGTTATGCGATGGCTGATATCGTAAAAACAACCGTTTTTCTGGCCGACATGACGGATTTTGCGGACGTTAATGAAATATATGCTTTACAATTCGAGGGCGATTTTCCTGCACGCTCGGCCGTTGCGGTCAGAACCTTACCCAGGAACGGACTGGTCGAAATTGAAATAATCGCAGTCAAATAATTTTTAACGGGAATAGAACGATGAGAACCAAGTCTTTACTGTTATTATTCGTAACAGCATTTTATTTTTCAACGCCCTTACCAGCACAGGAAAAATTCCCTGACGGGACACTCATTCCAGACTGGTTCAGGCAACATGATCTTACCGATATCGGGAAGCCGGGCAAACGATTTATTATCACGGACTATGGCATTGTCAAT
>JAITBC010000428.1 GCA_031283785.1 Tannerella sp.
AATCCATAACGCAACAATGATTCCGGCATCATGTGATGTGCAATGCGGCGCAGTTCGCCGATAGCCCGGTCTATCATTTTCATGGTATCGTCATAACGGTTTGTATCCGTGTTTTCCGATGCCGAAGAATTGAAATTGCTTTTATCGTTTAAATTTAATTTAATGATGGAGAGTAAGCCTCCTAATCCGTCATGCAGGTCGCGTGCAATTCGCGAACGTTCGGAGGTCTCGCTTTCCAATAACGCCTGCATTGCGATCAATTGTTTCTTTTTCTTTGATTGTTTGATTTGCTGAATATTCAGTTTATGCCGGTAGTAAAAAAGTCCGTAAATCGACAGAAGGGCGACTATGCATACGATTCCCGCAAACCAGTATAATAGCGCCCCGTTTCTCATTACTTCGGCGATCAACAAACTTGCGTCGATTTGTGCATGAATGGACATTGTTAAAACAGAAAGAAAAAATATGACTGTTATTTTTTTCATGAATCGTAATATTTTTAATTTAAATATTTTGCAAAGGTACAACCGGTTTTTTCTTCCTGATACCCCAAAAATGGGGTATTGCCGGATCAAATCCTTTTTTATGATTTGGAGGATATAATATAAGGAAAAGACGCTTTAAATGTAAGTCGCCGGCTAATCGCCAAACAGACTTTGCATGACGGCAATGGATTTTATTTCGGGGAAATCGAACAGATGCAGCCGGTAGTACTGTATGATATGGCGGATTATGTTTGTACGTTCCTGTCCCGTAAACGAATAAACGGCCATATTTTCGTAATTTATCCGCAGGAGGCGTTCGAATACGACGCTTTCTTCTTTATTCAGGTAATGGTTGTGTCCCGGCATATTATCCGTGAAAATGCCGTTCAGTAAATCGAAAAGATAACCGGTTTTGTATGACTTCCCGTCGGGGCGGATACCCAGGTAGAACGACAATTGGAATAGGAACGTGAGATGGAAATTCGCAATTCCGTCGTTTGCTATTTCAAGCCATTTTATGGAGCGGCACAAGTAAGCGAACAGCGACGGATTACATTCCCGTTCCTGTATGATGCGGTAAAGTATCTCCGAAAGGAACAGTGCAATTGCATTTTTGACCGGATGACAGTGTATTTGCATAAAAGGACAGCAGGATTTTGCTTCTTTTATGCGATGTATATCTCTGTTGTTGAGATGTTCAACTTCCATGTCAAGTATGGATAAGGGCAATAGCAGGGCGCGTGCAACTTTCGCTTTTTTCCCGTGAGCACTCGGCGTCATATAAGAGATGCGTCCGAAATCCTCCGTATACATAGTTATAATAATGTACGAATCATTGTATGGGAGGGTATGTAGTACGATTCCTTTGGTTTTGTATAACATTATCAACGCTTTTGTGTGCAAATGTATTGCATTATTTTCAAAAACAATTGTGTCATCCGAAAAAAAACAGTAAAAAAAATTTGGAGAATAAATTAAATGACGTACCTTTGCGGTCGCAAAATGACAAAGGGCATTGTTGTGTGTTCAGAAAGTTGTTGTTTTTATGACAGTTGGCCTGTTCGTCTATCGGCTAGGACGCAAGATTTTCATTCTTGAAAGAGGGGTTCGATTCCCCTACGGGCTACAAAAGAATGATAGTTGAAAGTAAATAATTGAAGGATTAAAATAAAAATATGGCTAATCACAAATCATCGGTAAAAAGAGTTCGTCAAACAAAAGTTCATACCTTGTCCAACAGGTATGCAGCTAAGACAATGCGTAATGCTTTGAAGAAAATTCGTATTTCGGAAGATAAGAACGAAGTAAAAGAATTATTCCCAAAGGTATGCTCTATGCTTGACAAGTTGGCGAAACGGAATGTTATACATAAGAATAAAGCGGGAAACCTGAAGTCGAAGATTGCTAAGCGTGTTAATGCAATGAGCATTTGATGGAAGGGGGAGGCTTGCCGGAAATACATCAAAGCTAAACTGTCTGCAGTTTGGCTTTTTCTACTTATGGCCTGTTCGTCTATCGGTTAGGACGTGAGATTCTCATTCTCAAAAGAGGGGTTCGATTCCCCTACGGGCTACTTCAGGAAGAAAAAGATGAGATTTGGATTCGATTTTCCGGAAGTCGTCCCGATGGAGGGCAGGCAGTGATTAAATTATTGCAGAGTGTGGTAGTGAAGGATTGGAGGTAACTGTTAAAGGTTGCCTTTTTTTTGTTTTCAACAATTTGGTAATTTTTACCTCCCGGATTTTTTTATTTGAAAAAAAACAGCTATATTTGTTAGCTTTTTTGGAAAACTGAATTAATAATATAAAGACTTATGAGTGAAGAAGAAATGAAAGAAGCAAGTAATGAGTATTCATCGAAGAATATTCAGGTACTGGAAGGTTTGGAAGCCGTGCGGAAACGTCCGGCAATGTATATCGGTGATACGGGTGAGAAAGGGCTTCATCATTTGGTTTATGAAGTTGTGGATAATTCTATAGACGAAGCTTTGGCAGGTTATTGCAAGAATATTGAAGTGGTTATAAATGAGGATAATTCAATATGTGTTACGGACGATGGGCGCGGTATCCCGGTCGATTATCACGAAAAAGAAGGTAAATCGGCATTGGAAGTGGTGTTGACGGTACTTCATGCAGGGGGTAAATTTGATAAAGGAACGTATAAAGTGTCGGGAGGATTACACGGTGTCGGTGTGTCATGTGTGAATGCCCTGTCAACGTATTTGAAAGCGGAAGTCCGCCGTAACGGAAAGATTTACGTACAGGAATTTTCTATCGGTAAAGCACTTGGCGATATAACGGAGACCGGTACAAGCGATAAGACGGGAACTACCATAACATTTAAGCCGGATGCTTCTATTTTTACCGTTATGGAATATAAATACGAGATTCTGGCGAACCGTATGCGCGAACTTGCATTTCTCAACGCAGGCATTTATCTGACATTAACGGACAAACGCCTTGTTCATGAAGACGGTACGTGTAAAAAGGAAATATTTCATTCCCAAGAAGGTTTGAAAGAATTTGTCCGTTATATAGACAGGGCAAAAGAGGCTCTTATTAACGATGTTATACATATCATTACGGAAAAACAGAGCATACCCGTTGAAGTGGCGATGACGTATAATACATCGTATAATGAGAGCGTTTTTTCGTATGTGAATGATATTAATACGATTGAAGGCGGTACGCATCTTTCCGGATTCCGTCGCGGATTGACCCGAACGTTGAAAAAATATGCCGAAGATTCGAAACTGCTTGAAAAAGCTAAAGTTGAAATCCAGGGCGACGATTTTCGTGAAGGCCTTACGGCTGTTATTTCAATAAAAGTTGCGGAACCGCAGTTTGAAGGACAGACGAAAACGAAGCTTGGAAACAATGAAGTTATTGGCGCTGTCGATATGGCGGTGGGAGAGGCCCTGGGCTATTATCTGGAAGAGCATCCCAAGGAGGCGAAAACGATTGTAGAAAAGGTGATTCTTGCCGCTACCGCACGCCAGGCGGCACGTAAGGCACGTGAGTTGATACAACGCAAATCACCCCTTACGGGAGGAGGGTTGCCGGGAAAACTTGCCGATTGCTCGTCGAAAGATGCGGCGGGATGTGAATTGTTTCTCGTTGAGGGAGATTCCGCAGGAGGTACGGCAAAACAAGGCCGGGATCGTAATTTTCAAGCTATATTGCCGTTGCGCGGAAAGATTCTGAACGTGGAAAAAGCGATGGAGCATAAAGTGTTCGAGAGCGAAGAAATTCAAAATATCTATCGGGCAATGGGCGTTACTATTGGAACGGAAGAAGATCCGAAAGAACTGAATCTTTTGAAACTGCGCTATCATAAAGTGATTATTATGACCGATGCCGATGTGGACGGAAGCCATATTGCTACGTTGATTCTGACCTTCTTTTTCCGTCGTATGCGCGGATTGATAGAGAAAGGTTATGTCTACCTTGCGACACCGCCGTTATATCTGTGTAAGAAAGGAAAGATTGAAGAGTATTGCTGGACTGACCAGCAACGTCAGCGGTTTATCAATACTTATGCAGGAGGAAATGAGAGCCAGGTACATACGCAGCGGTATAAAGGTTTGGGTGAAATGAACGATCATCAATTGTGGGATACGACCATGAACCCGGAGAACCGGACATTGAAACAGATAACGATTGATAATGCGGTTGAAGCCGATACTACTTTTGCCATGCTTATGGGAGAAGACGTGGCGCCCCGCCGTGAATTTATAGAAGAAAATGCTACTTATGCCAATATTGATGCGTAATGTCTTCATTGCTGGATTTTTTGTGTCGGAAAGTTGATGATAATACGTCGGGTATTTTATGCCGTCGACCCGTAATAGGTATTTCCTCTAACCGTAAAGAAGATTTGTCCTGTATCAAAGAGCCTTATTTTCAGGCTGTTATAATGGCTGGAGGCGCGCCGGTATTGTTGCCTGTTACGACGGATATACATGCTTTGGCCACCATTGCGGATACTCTTGATGGGCTTATACTTTCGGGTGGCGGCGATATGGATGCGGCATATTTTGGAGAAAAACCTATACCGGAGGCGGAAGATGCCGATCCGTATCGTGACGAATACGACTTTCTATTGTTAAAGCTTGCTTTTAACCGTCAAATGCCTATATTCGGCATTTGTCGCGGCCATCAGGTTATAAATGTCGCTTTTGGCGGAACGCTTTATCAGGATATTTACACTCGGTTTTTTACGTATCCGCCGAAGCCTGGCGTCAAAAAAACGGAAATGTTAAAGCATAGTCAGGAGGAAGCCCGCGATGTGGCGACACATACGGTTATTCCGGCGGATGTCCCTTCAAAATTAAAGACTGTATTGGAAAATTTGCACGAACAGGCTATTCCTGTCAATTCGTTTCATCATCAGGCGCTAAAAGATGTCGCCCCGGAATTTATTATTACGGCGACATCGCCGGATGGTCTGATTGAAGCAATCGAACATCCGGAATATCCGGTATTCGGCGTTCAGTGGCATCCTGAATCCATGGCGGTCTCCGGCAATGAAACGATGTTGAATTTGTTTCGTTATCATGTAGGGCAGGCGAAAGTATTTGCGAAAGCTAAACGTTTACACCGGCATATGCTGACGATAGATTCCCACACCGATACGCCGATGATTTCTAAAACGTTTGATTTGGGACGTAAGGAAGGGGGGAAGGTAAATCTTCCGTTGATGGAAGAAGGACGTTTGGATGCGGTGTTTATGGTTGCCTATGTTCCGCAGGGAGAGCGCGATGACGCGTCTTTGCGGAAAGCATACGAATATGCGCGGGAACGTTTGTCGAAAGTGATTGAACAGGCTGCGCTTTATCAGGATCGTATGGGTATAGCTCATATCCCCGATGAAGCGCGGCGCCTCAAACGTGAAGGGAAAAAGATTGTCATGCTGGGTGTCGAAAACGGATATGCCGTCGGGAAAGACCTCCGAAACCTGGGAAAGTTTAAAGATATAGGAGTTTCGTATATGACATTATGTCATAATGGCGATAATGATATTTGTGATTCGGCTGCCGGAAACGGGGAGTGGGGAGGTTTAAGCCCTTTCGGACGGGATGTTGTAGAGGAAATGAACCGTCTGGGGATGATGATTGATGTGTCGCATGCTTCCGACAACACATTCGACGACGTCCTGAAATATAGCGCCAAGCCGGTTATCGCTTCCCATTCTTCGTCACGGGCGTTGTGTAATCATCGCCGCAATCTTGATGATGACCGGATTCGTGCATTGGCATCGCACGGCGGCGCTGTGCAGATATGCCTGTATAAAGCGTTTATCAATGAAGATGCGGAGAAGGCGTCGCTGAGCGATGTGATCCGGCATATCTGTCATGTTGTCGACATAGCGGGAATTGATCATGTCGGGATTGGCTCTGATTTTGATGGAGGCGGCGAACTGACAGGTTGCCGTTCCGCTAATGAACTTATCCGAATAACGATGCGTTTGATTGTGGAAGGTTTTGACGATGAGAGCATTGCGAAAATTTGGGGAGGAAATTTGCTGAGAGTGATGGACGCTAACTGTCGATGAATAGTTATGGCGAATAATTGTTGGATTTGTTCTTTTGTTTTTTGATTTTTTATTGGTTTATGGTATGAGTAAGTTTATTTATTTGTTTTTAGGTAGTTTGCTTTTTTCGTGTTGTAGCCGGAAGAATGTTGCTGAAGGAGGGGATATCGTTGGCGCCGCCGCAAACGATGTGAATGTGAGCAGTTCGGCGGCAGCGCCGTCGTTTGATGCGGATAGCGCATATTCTTATGTGGCAAAGCAGGTCGCCTTTGGGCCGCGTGTTCCTAATACGCAGGCACATAAGGCATGTGCCGATTATCTGACAACCGAACTCGAACGCCACGGCGCGAAGGTATATGTTCAGGAAGCTGTTCTTACAGCCTATAATGGAGACAGGCTGCAAGCAAAAAATATAATAGGAACATTTAACCCGGACAGTAAAAAACGTATTCTTTTATTTGCCCATTGGGATTCGCGGCCTTATTCGGACCATGATGCGGATAAAGCTAATAATTATAAACCTGTTGACGGCGCTGACGATGGCGCCAGCGGTGTCGGCGTTCTGTTGGAGATAGCCCGCCGGATAGGGGCTTTTAATATTGATACGGGTATTGATATCATATTTTTTGATGCCGAAGATTATGGGACGCCTGAATTTATTGATGAATATAAAAGTGACACATGGTGTCTGGGGTCACAGTTCTGGGCTAAAAAACCTCATGTACCCGGCTATAAAGCGGATTTCGGTATCTTGCTGGATATGGTGGGGCATAAAGATGCTACTTTTTATAAGGAAGCGATTTCCATGTATTATGCGGCGCCTGTCGTGGAGATGGTTTGGAATACTGCCAGGGATCTGGGATACGGTAAATATTTTATCAATGCGAAAGGCGGAGGTGTGACGGATGATCATCAATATATTATTTCCGGTCGTAATATTCCCTGTATTGACATTATTAACCTGAAACCTGATGTGTCGCATGGATTCGGTATGCATTGGCATACGCAGAACGATACGATGGATAATATTGATAAAAATGTGCTAAAGGCGGTAGGCCGGACTATTCTCGAAATTATTTATAAGTGATCCTGTACTTTAACTATAAAATACAAACTGTAATGAAATCAATTTCAAGAAGGGAGTTTATTAGAAATAGTGGTGTGACCCTTGCTTCCGGTTTGCTTGCAAGCCGGATACCGGCAATGGCAAACACAGCGTATCCGCCGTCTGTTCGGCAGGCAACCGACGGCATACCCGTCGATAAAAATTTAGATCCCGCATGGGTGAAATCGCTGTACGAACGCGGGGTTCCCACCATTTACGCCAAGTCGCGGAACGAACTGCGCTATATCGGTATGCCGGTCGGCGGAATCAATGCCGGCGGCGTATATCT
>JAITBC010000435.1 GCA_031283785.1 Tannerella sp.
GAGAAAGCGATTGAGGAAAAGGACAAAGAAATTGCAGAATTGAAGCGTTTTCTTCGGGATAAACAAGTTGAATAAGTTAATCCGTCTTTTATAGACTCCTTGCGTACCGGTCAACTCCTGCCGGGAGAAAGACACAAAGTTACCTGAAAATCCGGTGATTTCCAAACGCATGCGGATGAAAAAAGTTTTTTACACAGGAAAAAGTTGTTTGTTGGAACATAATGTATTATCTTTGCGTTTGCTTTATAATAAATGTATTGCTTATGGATAGAAAGATTACGGTTTGGTGTATGATTGTCTGGGGTATGTTTTTTGTATGCCCTGCAGATGCTATGCCTGTTCCTGTTGAAAAACCGATATTCGACAGCGTGTATTATTATTTAAAAATTGATACTTCCGGTATGGATTTAGGTTATCTGCGAATGGATACGGCAGAGTTGACATTGTCGGCGGCGGCAGCGAATGATCTCGGCGGCGATGCTGTGTGGAGAATTATCGAAGCGGAATATTCTCCCGAAACGCCCGGCACAGGCAGCGAATACCGGTTTGTAAATGTTGCGGCGTCGGATACGCTCCGCTTTTCGCCGGTTACTACGCAGCCGGATACGGTAGCCGCAGTAAAAGAGGACGGGATTCTTTCTTACTGGTTTGACCTGGTTTTTAATGAAGGCGTCGGGAATGAATTTAAAACTTTATATGAAGACGGAGAGGATACGATAGAATATTACCTTACGATGGGCGATGGCGGCGTTGTGACGTTGTCGACCGAGGCTTCGGTGCGATCTCGTTTGAATTTCTCGGTCGAACGCGTAAAAAAAATACCGGATCTGAGCAGGTATTACCGGCTGAAAGCGGATACACTGGGTTCGCCCGGCGTGGCGCCCGTCGGTTTCCTTTCGGCAGATACGACGATCCGGCGCGATAGCCTGTCGGTATACAAAACGCTGAAGGGCGATTTGTCGCTATGGAAGTTGACGGTCGATACGATTGTTTATGATACGACTTATTTTAAGATATCCAACAAGGCGACGGACAGTATCCTGTCGTTTGATATCCCGTCCGTCGATACGGTTGCCTGTATGAGGCAAGGGGGCACGCTTAACCAATGGATGCTTCCTTTCTTTGTCGAGGAGAACGGCATCGGGAAGTTCCTGGTACGCGACACTCTGGCCGGTAAAGATTATTATCTTGCGCTGAAGGATACGGTTGTCATGCTCGTTTCGGATACGATGACATATCGGTGTATGAAATTTGTTCCGGAAGAGGATTTTCTTGTGGATACGACATTGGTGTATAAGGTGAAATATCTTAACGGCACGGATTCGGGTCGTTATCTGGGAGCAAATGCACGTGGGGATAAAACGCTGCTTGATACGGTTTATGCACACCTTCCGGATGGCCAGTTTGTGGTGCACAGGGATAATAAATATACGCTGATGAACCGTTCGGGGAATGTGACGACCGGGCAGGGAGGGGATGGTTTCGATTCTTTATCCGTCGTTTGCAATGCTTCGGGCGATGCGCTCCCGTTCCTGTATACGAATAGCGTAGATACGTTTGAGATTGTTCCTGTAACATACGGGGATATGGAAACGAGGAAGTCTAATCCGTACCTGGGGTATAAATATCTGCGGCGTGAGGAACTCAGCCTTTCTGCGTATGTATTTTCATATATCTCGGCAGATACCCTGAACGGGCGCGTTATGGGATATACGCTTGCGGATTCCCTGGCGGTAATGCTTCCCGCCGGCGACACGGCGCAGTTTGTGCTTGACGTGTCGAACGAATATTCGGCAGGCGCCCCGGAGATAGCGGGGATACGCCATCTTGAAAGATTCGCTTATCATCTGCGTGCTTTTGACGATACGACGCTTTATCTCTCGACGGGTGCGGATGATTCGCTACGCGTAGATACTGTGCCGTATCAGGCCTCATTCTTCCTTAAAGAAGATACGATACCTGAATCGGAGAACTATTATTTTCTGGATACGCTTGTCGGAAGGAAATTGCTTGCGGATTCGACGAAACGCTTTTATATGGCGCCTGTCGACACGGTCGTTACTCACTTGTTTTCGATGATTTGGAGAGACCGCTATCCCCCGGAAGAAGATCCTCATGATTACCTCACTTATGAAGAATTGACGGAGATACATTCGGGAATAGGATTATATGAAATGGTAAATGTAAAGGATGGCGAAACAACGTACCTGGCGAAGAATTATTATAATTACGCCTGTTTCGGTAAGGAAGGCGGATCGATGTTCACCCCTTCCGTGCAGACAAGGGCAGGTTCGTACGTACCTTCCGACTTCCATTTGTGGATCGATACGGCCCGTGCGCGGGGATATAATCCTGAGAGACCGTCGTTTTATATTGTTAAGGATATTGATACGCTGTCCGCCGGATCGTCAAGGTATAATATGTCGGGATATTTCCTGCATGTAATGGATTCATTGCCGGGACAGGAGGATTCTAAGGTAATAGATGACGAGGGTGTCGGCGCATATGAATATAACCGGTTGAATTTTGTGAAGGCAAGACGTTATTCGGCAAATGAACTGCTGTTGAATTTCGGACTTGAAGCCGGAGAAAGGACGGCAAGGGACAGCGTTGGTTTTCCCGGTAAAAATGAAAATGCCATTAATGAATACCGCTTCTATCTGCAGAGGACGGGTAATCCCGATAATCCCGAAGAATACTATATTGTTACGGAGCAGGGGTATGGAGCGTTGCCCCGTACGAGAGGTTATCTCTCCTCTACGGTGAACGGGCGGCTTTATGTCGGCCTGCGTAACAGTGGCGATGCCAAAACTGTGACGATATCCGAAGCAAACCGTGTATCGAACGAGGTCGTACCTCCTTCCGTACTAAAACCGGAAGAGGCAGGCAGGAATATTACGATTATCGGCGGCGACGGGCAGGTTGCCGTTAATAACGCATCGGGAGAGCGTGTTACGGTCTTTAATGTGCTCGGACAGCGGGTCGCCGACAAAATAATGTTTTCCGATAAAGAGACGATTGCCGTTCCGCGCGGTATCCTGATCGTGAAAGTCGGGGAAAGTAAGACGCGGAAAGTCGTTGCCAAATGAAAAAATAAAAGCAGGATGGAAGTCCTGCTTTTATTTTTTCGTTTTGTCGGATATACTTTGTTCCAGCCGGGCTCTGAATTCGTGATTTTTTAGTCCCCAGTCGGGAGCGATGAGTAATTCTTTCGGCGATTGGGATACGAAACGGTCGATATGTATGTCCGGTCGCAAGCGGTCTATAAATCCGGCGACGAGGTCGATATATTCGTCGACGGTGAATAAGCGGAAGCGTTCGGGGAAAGATTCGTATTCCGTTGCCATGGCTGTTCCGCGTATGATCTGGAGCTGGTGCAGTTTTATGGAAGTAAGCGGCAATTGGGAAACAGTAACGGCATGTCGGAGTATTTGTGCGTCTGTTTCGCCGGGGAGACCTAAAATGATATGCGCCCCGACGGGAATCTGTCGTTCCGCCGTGCGTACGACCGCAGTTTTAGCCTCTTCGTACGTATGGCCGCGGTTTATACGCCGTAGCGTTTCGTCGGAGGTGCTTTCTATGCCGTATTCAACCATTACGAATGTACTGCGGTTCAGTTCCTGCAGGTAATCCAGAAGCTTGCCGGAAACGCAGTCGGGGCGGGTGGCGATGATGATTCCCACAACATCGTTATTATGTAAAGCTTCCTCATATTTTAACCGCAGGTTCGCTGTTTTGTCATAAGTGTTTGTATAGGCCTGGAAATAAGCGATATATTTCATGTCCGGATATTTGCGTGAGAAGAAACGGATACCATCCTGCAGTTGCCCGGTTATGCTTCGGCTGTTGTCGCAATAACCGGGGTTAAACGTCCGGTTGTTGCAATAGCTGCATCCGCCGTATCCTTTCGATCCGTCGCGGTTCGGACACGTAAAGCCCGCATTCAGGGAGATCTTTTGTACTTTGAACGCCGGGAAGCGTGCCCGCAGATAATCCGTAAATTCGGGATATATCCTGCATGTATTTTTGTTGATGAGCATATACCGGAGTAAATTAGCGTTCAAAAATATATATTTTTTCCGCTACCGGGAAATATTTACGCCCCGAATTGCGTTTTTTTATTAAAGCGGATTGATTATTCAGGGGAAAGTCAGTACATTTGCGGATGTTTAATGCTGAAATGAGATAAATTAAAATTAATGATATGACGACAGGCAGGAAGGTATATTATGTTTTACATCAGGTATTTTTTTTTGTATTTGTAATAATGATCCTGATGCCGGGAGGCATTTCCGGGCAGAATGGCGGTAAAAGGATTGGCTTGCCCGACATTGTGAACGGGGCGTTCCGGCAGGATACGAATGTGGGCGAGATGCGTTCGTTGCCCGACGGGCGGCATTATACGGCGATGAACAGGGAACGTACGATGATTATCAAATATTCATATCTTACGGGAGAAGCTGTAGAAACGCTTTTTGACGTGAAGAATGTACGGGAATGTACGTTTGACGATTTCGAGGATTATATAATAAGTTCTACGGGGCATCATATATTGATCATACGGGAAAAGGAGGCGATTTACCGCCGGTCGTTCCGTGCCTCCGTTTATGATTATGACGTGCGCCGCCGGATGGTGGAGCAGTTGAATGAGTCGGGTGACAAGGTTATGATACCGGTTTTCTCGCCTGACGGGCGCATGTGCGCTTATGTGGAAGATAATAACATCCGGATAAAAAAGTTTGATTACGATACCGAGACGCAGGTGACGAAAGACGGGGCGGTAAACAGGATTATCAACGGAGCGACGGATTGGGTGTATGAAGAAGAATTTTCCGTGACGAACCTGATGGCCTGGTCGCCCGACAGCGAATACCTTGCCTATGTGCGTTTCGACGAAACGGATGTGCCGGAATATGCGATGGCCGTTTACGGCGATTCATACTATCCTTATGAACGGCGTTTTAAATATCCGAAAGCAGGTGAGAATAATTCGAAAGTGACGCTTCATGCGTATTGTGTGGAAACGAAAGATATAAAAACGCTGGCAGCGCCTGTCGACGGCGACAGTTATATCCCCTGCATCCGTTTTACGCCGGATCCTTCGCAACTGGCTGTGATGACGCTAAACCGTCAGCAGAACATATTTAACCTTTATTATGCAAATCCTAAAAGCGGAGTGTTTAAGCTTATTATGAAGGATGAAAATAAAGCATATATAGATTCCGACTGGTTGGGGGCGATCCGTTTTTCGGAGAGCGGCTTTCTTTATGTGAGCGAGCAGGATGGGTATGCGCATATATATCAGTATTCCCCGACGGGCGTCATGCAGCGCCAGGTGACAAGCGGGAACTGGGATGTGACACGTCTGACGGGAAAAGATGAGGCGACGGGGACGATCTACTACGAATCGGCGGAAGAAAGCCCGTTGCGCCGTTCGGTATATTCCATCGATACGAAGGGAAAGAAAACATGCCTGTCGACGATGCAGGGGACAAACAGTGCGTCGTTCAGCACATCGTACGCATATTTTGTAAATCATTTTTCCAATGTCACGACCCCTGCGCGTATCGGTGTATATGAGACGAAGACAGGCAGGGAGCTCCGCGTACTGCGGGATAATTCCGCCTTGCGGGATAAATTGTCGGAATATACTTTTTCGCACAAGGAGTTTACGACGATTGTCACCGCTACGGGCGAAGAACTGAATGCATGGATTGTTAAGCCTGCGAATTTCCGCGAATCGGAGAAATATCCGGTGGTGATGTTTCAGTATAGCGGCCCAAATTCGCAATCCGTATCGGACCGTTTCGGGATGGATTGGGAACAGTATCTTGCGGCGAACGGCATTGTCTGCCTGTGCGTCGACGGACGCGGAACCGGCGCCCGCGGAGAAGCTTTCCGCAAGTGTACGTATATGCGGATGGGCGATCTTGAATCGCGCGATCAGGTGGCTGCCGCCGTTGCTTTAGGAAAACTGCCTTATGTCGATAAAGGCCGTATTGCCATATGGGGCTGGAGTTTCGGGGGATATAACACCTTGATGGCAATGAGCGTGGGGAATGGCGTGTTTAAGGCCGGTATAGCCGTTGCTCCTCCTGCCGACTGGCGTTACTATGATACGGTTTATACGGAACGTTATATGCGTACGCCGAAAGAGAATGAAAAAGGATACGATGAGACGTCTCCCATAAAACGGGCAAAGGACCTGCAAGGCAGGCTGCTGCTCGTCCATGGTACGGCCGACGATAATGTCCATTTCAAACAGAGTATGGATTATGCGGAAGCGCTGACGCAAGCCGGCAAGCAGTTTGAAATGCAGGTTTACCGCGACAGAGATCACGGCATCTACGGAGGTAATACGCGGATGCACCTGTATACGCGTATGTCGGAGTTCATTTTTAATAATTTGTAATTTAAAAGCACCGTATGGCGGGCGTCCCGTAAAACGAAAAAAACGTAATATACCAATTATCAAGTATTTTCGCGGCATATGGAAGAAAATAAGTGCAGGTATTTCAAACGTGATATTAGCTGGTTGTCGTTTAACTATAGAGTGCTTATGGAGGCTGATGATCCGCATCTCCCCGTCTATGGGCGTATACGTTTCCTGTCTATTTATGCGTCGAACCTGGAAGAGTTTTATGAGGTGCGCGTATCGGAACACCGCGGCGATATCCTGAAGAAGAATTATATTGATGAAAGTGCGGAAACATCCGAAGAAAGCCTTGAAGATATTACGCGCGAGGTGAACCGTCAGCAGCGGGATTTTTACCGTATATTCAACGAAGGAATACTGCCGGAGTTGCGACGGCAAAAGATTTGCCTGTACCAGAGCGGCCTGCCGGAGGATTTCCATCGTGAATTTGTCCGGAATTATTTCAACGAGGAAGTCTTCCCGTTTCTTTCTCCCGTGACGATACAGAAAGGCGCCAGGACTTTTATACGCGACCGCAGGTTATACCTTATTGTTAATATGAGGAATAAGATTAACGGTGCGCCCTATTATGTGCTCATAAAAATACCATACCGTAAAGCGCCCCGTTTTATTCCTTTGCCCTCGTATAACGGGATGTTTTATTATATGTTTATTGATGATATTATCCGTGCGAACCTGCCTGCAATTTTTCCGGGATATGAAGTGGACGGATGTTACAGTATAAAAATTTCGCGGGATGCGGATATTTATATTGACGACCGGACGGCTACCGGCTACCGGGAGATGGTAAATGAGATAAAGACGAAGGTTGGTAAACGCAAGATCGGCGCTCTGAGCCGTTTTATGTACGACCGTGCGATGCCGGCAGAGATGCTTGATTATGTTTGCGAATCGTTTGGGATAGCGACGGACGACCTGATTGTCGGCGGACGTTATATGAATCTTCAGGATCTTATCGGTCTACCCAATCCTGTGGGCGCGGAACTGGAGCAAAAGATGCCGTCGCCGATGCGCGTGCCGTATCTTGATGAGACGGCTTCTATCTTCCGAGCCGTAATGCAGCGGGATGTATTGCTTCATTTCCCCTACCAGTCGTTTGATTATCTGTTGCGCTTTTTGATGGAAGCGTCATTCGACCCGGATGTGGAGGAAATAAAAATCACACAGTATCGTGTGGCTGAAAATTCCGCTGTGGTAAATTCTTTGGTAAGCGCAGCCCAGAATGGGAAAAAGGTAACGGTTTTTGTGGAACTGAAAGCCCGTTTTGACGAGGAGAATAATGTAAATACGGCCGAACGTATGGAACAGGCGGGGATAAAGATTATTTACAGTATTCCCGGATTGAAAGTCCATGCCAAAGTTGCTGTTATACTGCGCAAAGACGGTCATGAGGATTTTGCTTATCTCAGTACCGGGAATTTTAATGAAAAAACGGCCCGGAGCTATTCCGATATGGCGCTTCTGACATGTCATAAGGGGCTGGTTACGGATGTGAACAATCTGTTTTCGACACTTGAACGTCAGACGGGGACGCCTGTATATGCGTATCTTCTTGTCGCCCGTTTCAATATGACGCAGGAAATCGTGCGGATGATAGAGCGTGAGATTGAACATGCGAATGTGGGACGCCGCGGTTATATTATATTGAAGATGAACGGGTTGCACGATAAGCAAATGATTGACGCGTTGTATCGGGCTTCGGAGTGCGGCGTTGAAATAGACCTTATCGTGCGGGGGATTTGTTGCCTTGTGCCCGGCCGGCCGTACAGCAAAAATATCCGTATCACACGGATTATCGATATGTTTCTTGAACATTCGCGCGTCTGGTATTTTTATAATGACGGGAAAGAGGATTTATACCTTGCTTCCGCCGACTGGATGCGCCGTAACCTGAGTCGCCGTATCGAAACGGCTTTTCCTGTGTTGTGCCCGAAGATCAGGCGGGAGATAACGGATATCCTGCGGATACAATTGCGGGATAATGTCAAGGCCTGCACGCTTGACGAAAACCTGCGGAATGTGTTCAAACATGACAGTCGCCCGCCCGTACGCGCACAACAGGCTGTATATGAATATATTAAAAAAAACGCTTTCTGATGCGCCATTCCTGGGGATAGAGGTTATTAGCACGGTTCCCGATGTTTTTTACGAATCCGAGAGGGGTGTTTTTGTACGTCATAAGCAAATGTCCTTTCGGTGTATTTCCCGGTAATATGACAGCTTCTTTTTGCAGATACCCGATAGCGTTTTCGTAAGGCAGTTCAACGGAAATAAAGGCATTGGGATTGATTTCCGTACTTAATGCCAGTGATACGGAAGGTGTGAAGATTTTGCCTTTGAACCGTCCAAGGTGTATGCCTGCGGCGACAATGTTCAGCGTTTTGGCGCAGGCAGCGTGGATGTTTGCATGAACATCGGGTATGGCATATACGCTGTCGGCGTCGGTGAAAAAACGAAATTTATCCGGGGTCGCTAACAGGTGTTTTATTTCCGTATATGCGATTGCCGGGCGGTTGTTGTTTTTGAATGTTTTTATCGTGTTCTTTTCTGTCGCGTCTTCGTTTTTTTGCATCAGCGCCAAGAAAAAGCCTTCCCCGCATGTGCGGTGCGGGAAGAACCTGCATACGGGAATGTCATGATGTAGCGATACGGCGATATTCCATTCCGGCTTTACGGCAACGGCAACGATTTCGGCCCCCAGTTCTTCGGCCAGACAGCGAATGTTGTCTTCGTTTTCCTCCGTGTTGAATGTACATGTGCTGTAAATCAGCCACCCGCCGGGTCTGAGGGCGTCCCATACGTTATGGATAATACGTTTCTGGCGTGAAGCGCACAGCTTTACATTGTCGATGCTCCATTCGTTGCGGGCGGCCGGGTTTTTACGGAACATACCCTCGCCGGAGCAAGGCAAGTCTGCCAGAATGATGTCAAAAACATGTTTAAGCTTCCCGAAATCTTCCGGATCATTATTTGTCGTAATATTATCGGCCCGTCCCCATTTGATGATATTTTCGGTAAGGATCGAACTGCGGTTACGTATGGTTTCATTACTGACGAGCAGGCATCCTTCGGGAAGAAGCGACAGCAGGTGCGTCGACTTGCCGCCGGGTGCGGCGCACAGGTCGAGGGCCGTCAGCTGCCTGCGGAGAGGAGGCATATCTGCAATTATTTTCAGAAACGCCTGTTCGAGGAACATGGATGAGGCTTCCTGAACATAATATGCACCGGCATGAAACAGCGGGTCGGAGGTGAAAGAAGGGCGTTCGGAGAGATAGTACCCGTTTCCGCACCAGGGTATTTTTTTATATTCGCCGGATGTGCCGCCGGCGGGGAAGTTTATTTCCGATACAGCCGTTAATTTATGTGGATTAATACGAACGCTGACCGGCGGCTGCTGCGCCTCCAGCGCCGCCTCTAAGGCGAAGTATTCGTCGTGCAGCAGGTCTTTCGTGCGTCTGATGAACTCGTGAGGAAGCATTCGTTTCTTTGATTTATCCTGTATAACGAACAAAAGCAGGAATAAATTGCAGTGTTAAGAATTTTTACTATATTTGCGGTTGAAAGTCAAAAGTAGAACGATGATGGAGTGGTCAAGACTATTATCAGGCAAGCGGTTGGGGGTTGAAAGTTATCATGAGCGTAAACATGAGCGTACTAATTTTCAGCGCGATTATGATCGGTTGATCTTCTCTTCGCCGTTTCGCCGATTACAGAACAAGACGCAGGTCTTTCCGTTGCCGGGAAGCATCTTCGTTCATAACAGGCTGACGCACAGCCTCGAAGTGTCGTGCGTCGGTCGTTCGCTCGGCAAAAACATATCCTCCCGCCTGATACGGAAATACGGCGGAGTCGACGATGTTAATTTCTCGGAGATAGATTCCATCGTTTCGGCGGCATGCCTTGCTCATGATATGGGGAATCCGCCGTTCGGACATTCCGGTGAGCGGGCTATTTCCGCATATTTTACAGACGGTAAAGGGCAGCAGTTTAAGCAAAGGGTATGCAATGAAGGCGGTCGCTGGGAAGATTTCCTCTATTTTGAAGGAAACGCAAATGCGATGCGCCTGTTGACGCATAAGTTTACCGGACGTCGCGATGGCGGTTTTGCTTTGACATACGCTACATTGGCCTCGGTAATTAAATATCCTTTCGCATCAACCTGTGCCGCCAATGGGAAATTCGGTTTTTTCCAGACGGAAGAAGATACCTATTTGTGTATTGCCGGCGAGCTGGGTATCCCCAAAGTGGAGCCGGAGAAGGAGATATATGCACGTTATCCGCTTGTATACCTTGTGGAGGCGGCCGATGATATATGTTACCAGATAATGGATATTGAAGATGCGCATAAGTTGCGTCTTCTCACGAAAGATGAAGTGTTTGAACTTTTCCTGGGGTTCTTCGAGGGGAAACGTCTTGAGGATATCCGGCATACGATGATGATGGTGAGTGATACGAACGAACGGATCGCTTATCTCCGCTCATGTATCATAGGGCTTCTGGTCGACGAATGTACGCAGGAGTTCCTTGATAATGAAGAACTGTTTCTGAACGGCGCATATGGCCGGCCGTTGATAGACGGTATAAGCGATATAGCCCGGGACGCCTATAAAAGATGCTCGGAGGTAGCATATGAAAAGATATACGTCTCCCGCGATGTGGTAGATATTGAACTGGCAGGTTATCACATTTTCGGATATCTGCTTGAAACGATTATCGATGCGATGATGAATCCGGGACATTCGTACAGCAAACTGTTGCTTAACCGCGTACCGGACCAGTACGATGTTTACGCGCCTACTACTTACGGTAAAATACAGTGTGCGCTTGACTATATATCCGGTATGACGGACGTATATGCGCTTGATTTATACAGGAAGATTACAGGCATGAGCCTGCCGGCCGTATGAAAATAACGGCAAAGGATTAATCAACAGGTCACTGATTGTGATTTGCTTTCGGAAATTTGCGTCGCAGGATGAAAATCGTGCTAATTCAGGCGTATGCAATGAAAAAAAGTTTTTTTACGGAGGAAAGATATGGGAAACGGATTTAAACGGATTTTGCTGAAGTTAAGCGGCGAATCGCTTATGGGAGGCAGACAGTACGGGATAGATGAGGTGCGCCTCGGTGAATATGCCGCACAAATAAAGGAGATTGTAGAGGCCGGCGTTCAGGTCGGAATAGTCATAGGCGGCGGGAATATCTTTCGCGGACTAAGCGGCAACGCCAGAGGTTTTGACCGCGTAAAAGGCGATCAGATGGGCATGCTGGCTACGGTAATCAACAGCCTGGCATTAAGTTCCGCACTTAACGCGACAGGCGTAAAAACGTCGGTGCTGACATCCATACGGATGGAGCCTGTTGGCGAATATTACAGCAAAGAACGCGCCGTAGAATTGTTGGAGCAGGGGTATGCAGTTATCATGGCCGGGGGAACGGGTAACCCGTTTTTCACAACCGACACGGCGTCTTCATTACGCGGCGTCGAAATCGAAGCCGACGTAATGTTGAAGGGGACGCGCGTAAAGGGCATATATACGGCCGATCCGGAAGCAGACCCGGCAGCAGTGAAATTCGACGAGATTACGTTCGACGAGATTTACCGCCGTAACCTTAAAGTAATGGATCTTACCGCTATTACCATGTGCAGGGAAAATAACTTGCCGCTCATAGTTTTTGATATGGATACCGTCGGTAACCTGAAAAAAGTAGTGACAGGTGAAAAAACAGGCACAATAGTTCATAATTAAGAAAGATAAAAAACAGACTGTGAGCTATGACGTATATGTCAGTTATTCGAGTAAAGGCCGGAAAACAGCAGTGAAAACGCTGCGGCTGACGGAGAAACCGGGATTTGAAATTAAGAAAGGAGGCCGGCAATGACTACAGTCTGGCGTACATTTTCTGTCTTTATTAGCAGCACATTCAAAGATATGGACGCCGAGCGCGATATGCTGAAAAAAATCGTTATTCCACGACTGGAAGAAACTTTGCGAGAAAAGCGCGTTGAACTGAAAGCGATTGATTTGCGTTGGGGAGTAGACACGGGGAAAGTTGATGAAAATGAACGCGAATCATTTGTTTTGAAAGTGTGTTTGGACTCTATTAGAAACAATCGTCCGTTTTTCATTGCGTTACTGGGCGAACGCTACGGCTGGGTACCTCCGCAGTCGCGCTGGAAAAATGTTTTTAAAACGCTTACTCGACACGAAAAAAAGATGGTGGAAAACGGCAACGGCAAAAGCGTTACCGAATTGGAGACCATGTTTGGCGCATTGGGCAATGCAAATGAAATTTTATGCGCGCTGTTCGACAGATTTCCTGTTGACGCCGGCGAACTTTTTATTGAAATTTGTTTCTAAATTTGCGATGGATTTTCAATAAAGTTTTAACGGATTTCGACTGGAAAACCAAAACAGAAAAAAACGATATATTTTTAATTTATGGACTCAAATGTAGAAAATGATCAGAAAAGCATTAGCTTTTCAAAAAATGGCTAAAGTAGCCGTAGCCGACAATAAAGTCGAAAACGCCAAAAAATTTATGGCAGGTTATTACGATTGTATGAAAGGAATATACGATCAAAATCCGAACGATGAATATATCCGGCAGTTTAAAAGAATGGCACAAATATTAGAGTCCGAATAGTAGATTTGCAGGCGTTATGCAAAAATGGTATTTTTGTTTTTTCCCCGGAAAAGCATTATCTTTGCCGATATAAAATTAAACAGATATGGCAGTAGATATAAATCAAATCATTAAAAACGCAGAAGTTAAGATGTCTTCCACGATTACTTATTTGGATGATGAATTGGCGCGTATTCGCGCCGGGAAAGCAAATCCGAAGATTCTGGATAACGTACGGGTATCATGTTACGGTGCGATAAGTCCGCTTACAAGTGTAGCTTCCATAAATACGCCGGATGCTAAGACCCTGTTGATTACCCCCTGGGATAGAAAACTTATCAAAGACATTGAGAAAGCAATCCTTAACTCCGATGTGGGTATTACGCCGGAGAACAACGGCGAAGTAATTCGTCTCGGCATACCCCCGCTGACCGGGGAACGTCGTCGCGACTTGGCCAAACAGGTTAAACAGGAGTCCGAAAATGCGAAGGTAAGCATACGTAACACACGCCGGGAAGTGATTGATACCCTGAAAAAATCGGTTAAAGACGGCGGCATATCCGAAGATGTGGAAAAGGATGCGGAAGAAAAAGTGCGGAAAATTCATGATAAGTTTATCAGGAAAATTGACGAACTGTATGCCGAGACGAATTACTTCGCCGTTGTT
>JAITBC010000437.1 GCA_031283785.1 Tannerella sp.
ACAAGTCATTGATATTAACTCCGGAGTTGATTCTATTTCGCCGATTGCTTCAAGAGTCCCCGTTAACGGGTCTTGTTATTGCGTAAGTGGAGCAGTACCGGAAACGGGAAGAAAATTCAACTGTAAATCATTCATCACCGTTTATGAAGTCCGCATTCCTTGTGTTCGGGATTTTCCCACCACCAGCGTCCGGCGCGAACGTCTTCGCCCTGGGAAACCGCCCGCGTGCAGGGCTGGCAACCGATGCTCGGAAAATCTTTATTATGCAGAACATTGTACGGGACTCGGTGCTTTTTGATGTAATCCCAAACATCCCGTTCCTGCCAACGGACAAGGGGGTTGATCTTTATCAATTGATGAGCGGAGTCCCATTCTATTAAATCCGCACTCAGGCGCGTAACGGACTGCTCTTGCCTGAGACCGCAAATCCATACGTCGAGCGTAGAGAGGGAGCGCAGCAAAGGCTCAATTTTACGTACATGGCAACAGGCTTTTCGTTTGTCGATACTTTCGTAAAAGGCATTGACGCCGTTTTGGCGCACGTACTCTTCCACCGGTTTTCGTTCGGGGAAATAGATTTCCATTCTGATATTATAAGTCTGGTTCGTTTTGTCTATCAGCGAATAAGTTTCCGGGAACAGTCGCCCAGTATCTATTGTAAATATCCGCGCCGAAGGCCGGATTTTCACAATCATATCCGTCAACACCTGGTCTTCCAGGCTCAGACTCGACGCCAGTGCGATACGATTGCCGTATTCGTCGATAAAACGGCTCAATAATTCTTCCGGCTGCGTGTCGCGTCCGAATAGTTTGTTATAGTGTTCTACTTTTTCTTTCATTCCCGTAAAAAATTATATCGAAAAAATCGAATCTTCCAGCGATTCCACAATCATTCCGGCTCCTACCGTTTCGTAAGTAGATGCGTCGATAATGACGAGGCTTCCCGTGATGCGGTTTTCCCGGTAGTAATCGTACTTCAACGGCCGGGAGGTTTTTATGCGGATGTGGGCAATGTCGTTCATTTTCACATCTCTGTCGTCGATGATATTTTCCATTGTATTGACATTGACTTTGAAATATACGTCCTTGACGATTCCGAAAATTTCGTCCGTCGTATGGCGGATAATGTATTTTACGCCGATACTTAACGGACGGTGATTCAGCCAGCAGACCAGCAAGGAAATATCGGCGCTGATAAACGGCTTTTCGCCGCTTTTCACAATCATGTTGCCGCGACTTGCATCCACATTGTCGTTCAGACGGATTGCGACGGATTGCGGGGAAAAGGCCGCATCAAGCGAGAGGCCGGCTTCGTCAATCGCTTTAATGGTCGATTCGGTAAAGGAAGGCAGAACAGTCACCCTGTCGCCCACCTCAAAACGCCCGCCGGCCAAACGTCCGGCATACGCCCTGTAATCGTGGAATTTATCGTTTTGCGGACGGATAACGTATTGTATGGGGAAACGTGCCGGCAGTTTGCTAAGATCCTTTCCGACAGGCAGAGTCTCAAGCAGATGCAGCAATGTTTCGCCTTCGTACCAGGGCGTGTTGTCCGATTTGTTTACCACGTTGTCGCCGCGGCTGGCAGAGATGGGGATATAATACACGTTTTTCAGGTGTAATATTCCGGCTATTTCTTCATATTCCGCTTTTATTTTTTCGAATATTTCCTGCGAGAAGTTTACCAGATCCATCTTGTTAACCGCCAGGATTACGCTGTCCAATTGCAGAAGCGAGGCGATGCAGGAATGTCGTTTGGTCTGTTCCAGAACGCCGTTGCGGGCGTCGGCCAGGATAATGGCAGCATCGGCGGTTGAAGCGCCGGTTACCATATTGCGGGTATATTCGATGTGCCCCGGCGTATCGGCAATGATAAACTTGCGTTTGGGCGTGGCAAAATAGCGGTAAGCCACGTCTATGGTGATGCCCTGTTCGCGTTCGGCACGCAATCCGTCCGTGAGCAGGGCCAGATTGATTTCGCTGTTTCCCATCCGTTCGCCGGCAGCCTTGACTGCCTCCAACTGATCTTCAAAAACGGATTTGCTGTCGTACAACAGCCGGCCGATAAGGGTACTTTTTCCGTCATCCACGCTGCCGGCGGTCGTAAACCGCAGTAAATCCATGTCCAAATATGCGCTCATATTAATCTAATAATTTATAGTTCAAAAATATCCTGCTTTCTTGCGGTCTTCCATCGCAGCCTCCGAGCGTTTATCATCCGAGCGGCCGCCGCGCTCCGTCACTTTGGAAGCGGCGATTTCGTTGATGATTTCTTCCGGCGTATAGGCTTGCGAAACGATAACGCCCGTGCATGTAATATCGCCGATGGTACGGCAGCGCACGCGTTTGCGCACCACCTTTTCGTCCGGCTTCAACAGCATGAAAGGATAATATGCCAGCCAGGCGCCGTCGCGTTCAAATACTTCCCGCTCGTGCGTAAAATAAAGATCCGGCAGTTCGATATTTTCCTGTAAGATGTATTGCCAAACGTCCATTTCCGTCCAGTTACTGAGCGGGAATACGCGAAAGTGTTCACCCAATTGCTTTTTCCCGTTGAAGATATTCCACAGTTCGGGACGTTGATTCTTTGGATCCCACTGTCCGAAATCGTCGCGATGTGAGAAAAAACGTTCTTTGGCGCGCGCCTTTTCTTCGTCGCGCCGGGCTCCGCCAATCGCCGCATCGAATTTATATTTTTCGATAGTATCCAGAAGAGTCACGGTTTGCAGTTTATTGCGGCTCGCATTGTAACCGGTTTCCTCTGCAACGCGCCCTGTGTCTATGGATTCCTGCACGGAGCCGATAATCAGCTTCACACCCAAACGCTCGACCAACGCATCGCGATACGTGAGTGTTTCTTCAAAATTATGTCCTGTGTCGATGTGCAGAAACGGAAAGGGAATACCCGCCGGATAAAACGCTTTGTAAGACAGGTACGCTATTACAATGGAATCTTTTCCGCCCGAAAACAGCAGTACCGGGCGTTCAAACTGCGCCGCTACTTCGCGGATGACGTATATGGATTCCGATTCCAATTCTTTCAAATGTGTCAGTCTGTTGCTCATAATAGATATACTTTAAAGAATATTTCCGGCAAAATCCCTCGCATAATAAGAAAGATTTGCTCCTGAAAAAACTCATTTATTTGATGCTATGTTTTGAAAAGCGGTTTGTAATGATTCGGCCCGTAATGCTCAGTACAAGGACGATGATAGTCAATAGCAATGCGGCTGCGTATGCCCGTTCCCTGACTTCGGGAATGGGACTGCTCAACTGAAAGAAAACCGACAAGGGCAATGTTGCTGCCGGCTCGTTCAACGCCGCCGGTATCTTGTCGGTAAAACCCGCCGTGAAAAGCACGCCGGCAGCATCGCCAATGGCGCGTCCTACGGATAGCAGCGTCGCAGTAGCAATGCCGGGAGCAATCTGACGCAACATCACTTTGCATGTCTCCCAGCGGGTAGCGCCCAGCGAATACGAAGCCTCCAACAAATTTTTGGGAATAGATTGCGCTACTTCGTCCATCGAACGGACGAAAATCGGGATAATTAACAGCGTAATCACAATAATTCCACCGAGCAACGAAGTTTTTAATCCGAAAAATATCATGATGGTAAACGCAAATGCGCCGTAAACAATAGACGGTATTCCGAACAGTACGTCAAACGAAAGCCGCGTCAAATAAGCCAGCCGGGATTTCTTTTTCAGATAGACATTGATATAAAAAACCACAGGAAGGCTGACAAGCAAACCCAGTAAGGTAGAAGCCGACACAATCATCAGCGAGCCGGCAATCGCGTTCAAGATGCCGCCTCCTTTCCCCAGATAAAACCCGCCGCCGGGCAATTGGCTCACCATTTCCCATGTCAGGGACGGAAAGCCGGTTTTGGCAATTGTCCAAATGATGCTGGCGAAAAAACCGAAGACAACGCACGTTGCAATTATCATCAACACGTTAAATATTTTTTCTTCGAGATATTTCAACTTCATATTTTAAATCTTTTTTCTATGTTTTGTAACACAATACGGGATATGGCGTTGAATACGAATATGATTACAAACATCGTTAATGCTGCAAACATCAACGCCGATTCGTACATGGGCAAGGAAAGCATTTCGCCGTAATTGTTTGCAATCAATGCCGGCAGGGGATATGCGCTGTCGAATACCGAATGGGGAATTTGTACCATATTTCCGCAAACCATTAACACGGCTAACGTCTCTCCGAACGCTTTTGATACGGCAAGTACAACAGCCGCAACAACGCCCGGCAAGGACTTCCTGACGACAATCAAGCGGGAAGTCTGCCAGCGTGTCGCTCCAAGCGATGCAGACGCGTCCCTGAGTTCTTTCGGCACGGTGGAAAAAAGCTCTATGAACAGGCTGACGAGTAGCGGAAGAATCATCACGCTAAGGACGATACCTCCCGCCAGCAGCGTATAACCGCTCGTATAATCCACAAAACGAGGCCCTAACGTATCGGCTATCCAGGGAACAATGATGAGCGTCCCCCACAATCCGTATACGACGGAAGGAATACCCGCCAGAATGTCCAACACCGGAAAGAGGGCCTTTTTTATCCATGGCCGGGCATTTTCCGTTAGGAACAAAGCGGTCAATAACGCAACCGGTAAGGCTATAACCACCGACAATGCCGTTACATAAACCGAACCGAGAATGAAAGACAAAAAACCAAACTCGCCCGACAGAGGACTCCACTCCGAACTTGTAAGCAAATCCCAGACGGCATTCTCCTGCAAGATACTTCGCGATTTATAATACAATCCGCCACCCATCACCAACAGCAGGAGCAACGAAATTACCGTCAGGCACAGCATCAGGCGAGCGGTAATTTTGTTTTTAATTATCCGTCTTTTCAGTAAAGATATATGCATTTTTCCCCGCGTTATTTCAATTTGGCCGCTTCTCCTGCCAGCTTCTCCGCCGACAGGCCTATGTAGCCGGATTCTCCGGCGTATGCTTGCCCTTCCGTAAGCACATATTCAAGGAATGCGACCACTTCGGGTTTTACCGGTTTTCCTTTGGTCACCAAATACAAGTCGCGGGCAGGCGGCGAAGGATAACGATTTTCGACAATGGCTTTTATCAGCGTTTCGGAGGTTTGATAGAAATTTTCTCCGGGTTCTATCGTTCCGTTATCATTTACATCTATCGGAATAACAGCCAAGCCCTCATACGGTTTTTTTGTGCTTTTGTCGTATGCATAAGCAATGTTATTGTAGCCGATAGCTACCCGGTCTTTTTGTACGGCGGCAGCCATGCCGGGATCACCGAAGACAGCGGTAGCTTTCAGGTTTTCCTGTTTTTTCCCGAACCATGCGGCAAAGGTTTCTCCCGCACCGCAGGCGTCGGAACGGGTATATACATGCACAGGCGTAGCGGACGAAGTGCCGAGTATTTCGCCCCATGTTTTTAATTCCTGTCCCCATAATTTTGCGGCAATTTCGCGTTTCAAACCCGTTTTGTTGATGGCGGCCCGTTCCGGGTTGTCGGCGTGAATAGTCGGAACAACGGCGTCTTTGACCACAGCAAACGGCAATGCCCCCTTCTCCAATTCCTGCGTATATATTTCCCTTGATACCATGCCTATGTCCACTACGCCCGCCAGTACATCCGTCATGCCTTTACCTGCGCCTCCGCCGGATATATCTATTTTTACCGCCGGATGCATTGCACGAAATTCTTCCGCCCATTTCACAGCCATGGGATACAACGCAAAAGCGCCCGATACCTGAATGCTGCCCGACAATTCGCCTGCGGCATTCGCACCCGTTTTTGTTTTGCCGGCGCACGACGCGCAAAGTATGGCGGCCGTCAGCATGAGATATATGTACTTCATCTTTTATTTCTTTTTAATTATTCCTTTCCAATAGTTTTCGAGCGGCGTTTGTTACAGTATAAAAAGTATTTTAGCTGAAAACGCCCGACAGATATTGCTTCGTCAGTTCGTGTTGAGGTTGGTGTAGCAAATCTTCTGCCGGGCCGCTTTCGATGACCTCTCCCAGATAAATAAAAATCACGTAGTCGGCAATGCGCAAGGCTTGCCGTAAAGTATGCGTAACGAGCACAATACCGTATTTTTCTTTGAGCCTGACAAAAAGGTCTTCGATATGCCGGCTCGATATAGGGTCTAAAGCGGACGTGGATTCGTCTCCCAAAATGAATTGCGGCTCTATGGCCAGTCCGCGTGCGAGGCAAAGGCGCTGCTGCTGCCCGATGGACAAACTCGAAGAGGGCGATTGCAGACGGTCTTTCACTTCTTCCCAGAGGCCTGCTGCACGCAGATTATCTTCTACTATTTGTTTGAGCTTTTTCTTGCTGCGTACCCCATGTATTTTACATCCGAAGGTGATGTTGTCGAATATCGACATAGGCAAGGGAGTTGGGCGTTGGGAGAGCAATCCCATTTTTTTCCGGATATGCGTTATTTCCGCTTTTTTGTTGCAGACGTCTTCGCCGTCGATGAGTATTTCCCCGCTCACGCTCACCTGCTCGTTTTCGTCGATCAGGCGGTTTATCGTCCGCAGCAGCGTCGATTTTCCACATCCGGAAGGGCCAATGATGCAGGTTATTTTACGGTTCGGTATCTCGAGGTTGATGTTTTTGAGTATGTGATTCCCGCCGATGCTTACGTTAAGATTGTTGATCTTTATTTCAGCATCCGTCACAGCATTGTTGTTTGCTGTGGGGAGGAGGAGGGCTGTCTGCGGCCGGTAAAGTTTACGGAATATTGTTTCTATCATACTTTCTTATTGCAGGCGTAAAAGTATTCTGTTTTCCGCTAATACGAAATACCACAAATATGGTATTTTCAGTGCTGCCTTCGCACGCCGGCGGCAGCACTCAGTTGTGGCCGTCCTTTTCAGGCTGATTGGATCAATATCTTTATCGGCAAAAGATCCACATAATTTTCCGGTTAATACTT
>JAITBC010000450.1 GCA_031283785.1 Tannerella sp.
CCCTTGATAGCCCTTATGAAAAATCAGGTGGACGCCATGAGAGGATTTACCGAAGAAGAGGGTATCGCTCACTTTTTGAACTCGTCGCTGAACAAGGCGCAGATAGTGAAAGTGAAAGAAGATATACTCAGCGGACATACAAAAATGCTGTATGTAGCGCCCGAATCACTGACAAAAGAGGAAAATATTCAGTTTTTCAAACAGATAAAAATCTCTTTTTATGCAGTAGACGAAGCGCACTGTATCTCGGAATGGGGACACGATTTCAGACCTGAATACAGACGTATCCGCTCGATAATCGCCCAAACGGGTATTGCGCCTATCATCGCTCTGACCGCAACAGCGACGCCCAAAGTTCAGAACGATATCCAGAAAAACCTGGATATGCTCGACGCAAATGTTTTTAAATCGTCGTTTAACCGTCCCAACCTCTATTATGAAATCCGTCCCAAGGTAAACGCAGAGAATAAAATTGTGCAGTTTATCGGCGCCAATAAAGGCAAATCGGGGATAATATACTGCCTGAGCAGGAAAAAAGTCGAAGAACTCGCCGAATTTCTGAAAGCAAACGGTATCAAAGCATTGCCCTATCATGCAGGAATGGATTCGGCTACACGATCGAATAATGAGGACAGTTTTATTCTGGAAGATGTTGATGTGATTGTGGCGACAATAGCTTTCGGAATGGGAATCGACAAACCCGACGTCCGTTTTGTTATACATTATAATATCCCGAAAAGCCTTGAAGGCTATTATCAGGAAACAGGACGGGCAGGCAGAGACGGCGGAGAAGGGCAATGTATTCTGTTTTACGGATATAAAGATATTCAGAGGCTGGAAAAGTTCATGCAGGGAAAACCGCTGGCGGAACAGGAAATCGGAAGACAACTGCTGCATGACGCCGCTGCTTATGCCGAATCTTCGATGTGCCGACGTAAACTTTTGCTGCATTATTTCGGCGAAGAATATACGGCGGACAATTGTGAGAATTGCGATAACTGTCTGTCGCCCAAAGTGCAGTTTGAAGGATGCGACGACATCGAACTTGTCCTTTCCGTTATCACTACAGTGAAAGAAAAATTCAAAGCCGACCATATCGTAAACATTTTGACCGGAACACTCAATTCCACAATCAAATCGTATGAACATGACGAGCTCGAAATGTTTGGCGAAGGTATGGATAAGAGCGTAATATTCTGGAATTCCATAATACGGAAATCTTTAGTGGAAGAATTGATAAACAAGGATATCGAAAACTATGGACTGCTTTATCTAACCGACAAGGGACGGAAATTCATGGAAAACCCGTATTCGATAATGGTTACTCAGGACAAGGAATTTGAAGACGGCGACGATGACGACAATATACAAATCGGAGGCAAAGGAGGAGGAGCATGCGACGAAGAACTTTTGTCGATGTTGAAACAGGAATGCAGAAGTGTCGCCAAGAAACTGAATCTGCCGTCGTTTGTAATATTTCAGGACCCTTCGCTCGAAGACATGGCTACTCAGTATCCTATTACGGTTGACGAACTCAAAAACTGTCAGGGTGTGGGAGAGGGAAAAGCAAAAAAATACGGCAAACCTTTTATCGCCTTGATAAAAACATACGTCGAAGAAAAAGAAATTACCCGTCCGCAGGATATGGTTGTGAAATCGGTTATCAACAAATCGAGAAATAAAGTGTTTATAATACAAAGTATTGACAAAAAAATAGATTTTGCCGATATTTGCAGGGCAAGCAATATCGACATGACCTTGCTGCTCGATGAAATCGAATCAATAGTAAATTCGGGAACGAAACTGAATATCGACTATTATGTAGACGATGTTTTGGATGAAGATAAACTCGACGATATATTCGATTTCTTCAGAAATGAGGCTGAAACAGGCACTTTGGATGAAGCGATTGAGGCTCTGGGCGACGAATATGAAGAGGAGGAAATAAGACTGGTGAGAATTAAATTTATGTCGGAAATAGCAAATTGATGTTATATGAATAATTTGGAAGTAAAAAAACGGGCTGAACTCTGGCTTGACGCCGATTTCGATGAAGAAACACGCAACCGTGTAAAAGAATTGTTTGACAATGATAAGGAACTGACGGAAAGTTTCTACAAAGACCTCGAATTTGGTACGGGAGGACTTAGGGGAATAATGGGAGTCGGAACTAACAGGATGAATAAATACACGGTAGGCATGGCTACGCAGGGATTGTCCAACTATCTGAAAAAACAGTTCCCCGCAAAACCGTTAAGCGCGGCTGTTGCATACGATTGCAGAAATAACAGTCCGTTTTTTGCCGAAGTTGTTGCCAATGTGTTTTCTGCCAACGGTATAAAGGTATATCTGTTTTCGGAGTTAAGACCTACGCCCGAACTGAGTTTTGCCGTGCGACATTTTCAATGCAATACCGGCGTGATGATAACCGCTTCGCATAACCCAAAGGAATACAACGGTTACAAGGCATATTGGGATGACGGCGCACAGGTGACTTCGCCTCATGACGTCAATATTATAGAAGAGGTAAACAGAATAAAATCCGTCAAAGAGGTTAATTTCGAGGCTAATCCGGAACTTATTGTTGCCGTTGGCGAAGAGGTTGACAAAATTTATCTCGAAAAACTAAAAAGCCTTTCGATTTCTCCCGAAGCAATTCAAAAACACAGCGATATCAGGATAGTTTACACTCCCTTACATGGCACAGGCGTGAAACTGGTGCCTGAATTTCTTGATAATCTCGGATTTAAGAACATAATACATGTTCCCGAACAGGATGTAAACGACGGTGATTTCCCAACTGTGATTTCGCCAAATCCTGAAGAATCAAGCGCTTTGGCTCTGGCTCTGAAAAAAGCACAGGATGAAAACGCCGATTTGGTTATGGCTACCGACCCCGACGCCGACAGGGTTGGTATTGCTGTGAGAAATGATAAAGGCGAACTTCAACTGCTTAACGGAAACCAAACTGCCGCGATTTTGACGTATTACTGTCTGGAAAATCTCAGCCGACAAAAAAAACTGAAAGGAAACGAATATATTGTCAGAACGGTGGTTACTACGCATTTATTGTCCGATATGGCAAAATATTACGGCGTCGAAATTTTTAACGTGCTTACAGGATTCAAATATATTGCCGAAATAATTCGGAAAAACGAAAGAAAAAAGACTTTTATCTGCGGCGGCGAAGAGAGCTATGGCTTTTTGATTGGCGATTTTGTCAGAGATAAAGACGCTGTCGTATCCTGCGGTATGATTGCCGAAGTTGCAGCATGGGCT
>JAITBC010000324.1 GCA_031283785.1 Tannerella sp.
CCATGATAATAAATGATATCCCGTTACCAATACCTTTGTCCGTAATGCGTTCTCCCAGCCAGAGGACAAACATACTGCCGGCAGCCATAATAATGATCGACGACAGCCGGAACCACAAACCGGACGGAAGAGATGCGCCGCTCTGCAGCATCTGCATTTCGAGGTTCGTAAGATAAGCAAAACCCTGCACTATGAGGATCACGACAGTCAAATAGCGTGTCATCTGATTGATTTTCCTGCGTCCGCTTTCGCCCTCACGCTGCATCTTCTGAAATGAAGGGATAACGATTGCCATCAACTGCATCACGATAGAGGCGGATATATAGGGCATGATTCCCAACGCAAAGATAGATGCGTTGGAAAATGCACCTCCGGAAAACATGTCCAGCAATGCCATCAGACCGCCGCGGGTCTGGTTTGCCAGACCTGTCAGATCTTTCGGATCAACGCCGGGTAAAACCACATAAGTCCCGAACAAATAAATTGTCACATATAACAATGTTATAAGGATACGTTTCCTAAGATCCTCTATCTTCCATATATTTTTTATTGTATCAACTACTCTCATGATTGTTTAGAGTTTTTTTGCTGTTCCACCTGTTGCTGTTATCGCCGCCTCTGCCGTTTTTGAAAATGCATGTGCTTCAACATCAATTTTCACCGTCAGTTCTCCTTTGGCAAGGATTTTAACAAGTTGGGAAGATGATATAAAACCTGCTGTTATCAACTCATCCAGACCAATCTTCGAGATGTTCTTTTCTTCGGCCATCTTCTGCAAAGTAGAAAGATTGATGGCTTTATATTCAACACGGTTAATATTTTTGAAGCCAAATTTCGGCACACGGCGTTGCAAAGGCATCTGGCCGCCTTCGAAGCCGATTTTGTTTTTATAGCCGGAACGCGCTTTCGCTCCCTTATGACCTCTTGTCGATGTGCCGCCAAGTCCGGAGCCCGGTCCGCGACCAATTCTTTTACGGGTTTTAGTAGCGCCTGTTGCTGGTTTTAAATTTGATAAATTCATATCGTATATTTTTTACTCTTAACAATTATTTTTCAACAGAAACCAAATGTCTCACTTTCCTCACCATTCCTTCTATCGAAGGGCTACATTCATGTTCTACCGTCTTATGCATTTTTGTCAGTCCCAGAGCATCAAGCGTTCTTTTTTGGTCTTTCGGACTGCCTATACGGCTTTTTATCTGTGTAATTTTTATCTTTGCCATCGTTAGTATCCTCCCATTCAACCTTTAAATACTTTCTCCAATGATACGCCTCTGTTCTGAGCCACCATATAGGGACTTCTCATTTCATTCAGGGCAGCGATAGTAGCCTTCACAAGATTGTGAGGATTAGAAGAGCCTTTTGATTTGGCAAGTACGTCTTTAACACCTACGCTTTCGAGTACGGCACGCATAGCGCCTCCGGCTTTTACTCCCGTACCCGGTGATGCCGGACGAAGCAGGACTTCCGCTCCGCCGAACTTGGCGCTCTGTTCATGAGGAATTGTTCCTTTATGAACAGGGATTCTCACTAAATTTTTCTTAGCGGCTTCTACGCCTTTTTCAACGGCTGTAGTTACTTCGCCCGCTTTTCCCAAACCCCAGCCTATCACACCATTTTCGTTACCTATCACGACAATCGCGGCAAACGTAAACGTACGTCCGCCTTTCGTCACTTTGGTTACACGGTTGATCGCTACTAATTTATCTTTTAACTCTAAATCGTTCGTAGATTTAACTCTGTTATTTATTGCCATTGTTATTAAAATTTAAGTCCACCGTTACGTGCGGCATCAGCCAGTTCTTTAATTCTCCCATGATACAAATATCCGTTACGGTCGAATACTATCGCCTGTATACCGGCAACCTGCGCATTTTTAGCGATCAGTTCCCCGACTTTTGCTGCAAGTTCTTTCTTCGACACTTTGTCGGTCAACTTTAATGAAGAGGCAGCGGCAAGCGTTTTGCCATCCACGTCATTAATAACTTGTGCATATATCTGCTTGTTACTTCTGAAAACAGTCAGGCGCGGACGTTCGGCTGTCCCGGAAATCTTACCCCGAATACTTTTCTTAATCTTTAATCTTCTTAAATCTTTCGTTACCATAATTAATCATCTATTTACGAGGCTTTATTTAGCCGCAGATTTACCTGATTTTCTCCTGATCGCTTCTCCCACAAACTTAATACCTTTCCCTTTGTAAGGCTCCGGTCTGCGGAATGAGCGAATTTTTGCACAGACTTGTCCGAGCAATTGCTTGTCTGCCGACTCCAATATGATAAGCGGATTTTTATTACGTTCCGACTTCGTCTCAAGTTTGATTTCTTTCGGCAATTCAAGATATATATTATGCGTATATCCAAGCGAAAGTTCAAGCAGCTGTCCTGTGCCGGAAGCGCGATAACCAACTCCCACCAGTTCAAGCTCTTTTTTGTAACCTTCGGATACGCCGACTACCATATTATTTATCAATGCACGGTAAAGACCATGAAGAGCGCGGTAATGTCTCTCATCCGTAGGTCTTTCTACGGTCAACACGCCGTCATTTACATTCACTTTAATATCCGGGTTTACAACTTGTGAAAGTTCTCCTTTAGGGCCTTTCACGGTAACAACTCCGTCCTTTTGAGTAATTATAATTCCTGCCGGAATCCGTATCGGTAATTTTCCTATTCTTGACATACTTCTTTCCTCCACATTAATAGATAAAACACAATACCTCGCCGCCAATCTTCAATTCGCGTGCTTCCTTATCCGTCATCACGCCTTTTGAAGTGGAAAGAATAGCAATACCCAAACCGTTCAATACACGGGGTATATCTTTATATCCCGTATATTTACGTAACCCCGGAGTAGAAACCCGCAAAAGTTTCTTAATCGCATTGACTTTGTTTACCGGATCATACTTCAAGGCGACCTTGATCGTGCCTTGCGGACCCTCTTCTACAAACTTAAAATTAAGTATGTAACCTTTGTCATAAAGGATCTTTGTGATCTCTTTCTTCAAATTCGACGCCGGCACTTCGACTACTCTGTGCTGCGCCTTGATTGCATTCCGCAATCTCGTTAAATAATCTGCAATAGGATCTGTCATTTTTCTTTACAAATTAAATTGATCCCGTCTTTCGGGACAATATTTAATAAAACACTTAAATTTCTCTTACCAACTTGCTTTTTTCACACCGGGAATAAGTCCGCTTGAAGCCATTTCGCGAAATTGAATACGTGAAATGCCGAATTGACGCATATATCCTTTCGGGCGACCGGTTATTTTGCAGCGGTTATGCAACCGAACAGGCGAAGCGTTTTTAGGCAAAGACTGCAATTCCTCGTATTTGCCTTCCGCTTTCAACTGTGCTCTTTTTACGGCATATTTAGCTACTAATTTGGCTCTTTTCACTTCGCGAGCCTTCATTGATTCTTTTGCCATAATCTCTTAATTCTTTTTTACGTTCTTAAAGGGCAAACCAAATTCTCTCAGCAGGGCGAAACCTTCCTCGTCTGTTTTCGCAGAGGTCACAAAGGTAATATTCATTCCCAATATTTTAGTAATATTATCAATATTTATTTCAGGAAAGATAATTTGTTCCTGTATACCGAGCGTATAATTACCTCGTCCGTCGAGCTTGCCGTCAATACCCTTGAAGTCGCGAATACGCGGTAAAGCGACGCGAACAAGACGCTCCAGAAATTCATACATCTTTTCATGGCGCAACGTCACCATAACGCCGATCGGCATTTTACGACGCAGCTTAAAATTTGAAATATCTTTCTTGGAATAAGTAGCTACGGCCTTTTGTCCGGTAATAGTCGTCAATTCGCCTATTGCAACATCAATGATTTTTTTATCTGCCGTGGCTATACCTAAGCCCTGATTGATCACAATTTTTTCCAAAACAGGCACTTGCATGACCGACTTATAACCAAATTCCTTTTTAAGTGCAGGAACGACACGTTCCTTATAATCCTGTTTCAATGTAACGGTTGTACTCATCACTTCAATTCCTCCCCAGATCTTTTAGCGTAACGCACTGTTTTACCTTTCTTATCTCCTTTGGCTTCCAACTTTCTATGCCCGACACGCGTCGGTTTTCCCGACTTCGGGTCTAACGGGTTCAGGTTTGAGATATGTACGGAAGCTTCCTTTGTTTCTCTTCCGCCCTGCGGACTTTTTGCATTCGGCTTCGTATGTTTCGTTACCATGTTTATACCTTCGACAATGGCGCGTTGTCCTTCAACGAAGACTTTCAGTACACGTCCAGTTTTACCTTTATCTTCACCGGCATTTACATAAACGATATCGCCTTTTTTTATGTGTAATTTACTCATCACAATAACTGTTTACATAATTAAAGCACTTCAGGTGCCAATGATACTATTTTCATATTCGTCACACGCAGTTCGCGGGCTACAGGACCAAATATACGGCTGCCGCGGATTTCTCCCGCCTGATTCAGCAATACACAGGCGTTATCATCGAAACGAATATAAGAACCGTCTTGACGGCGGATTTCTTTTTTCGTACGAACGACAACAGCTTTCGATACTGCTCCCTTTTTCATGTCACTCGCCGGAAGAACATTTTTGACGGAAACCACGATAACGTCTCCGACAGAGGCATAACGCCTGCGTGTTCCTCCCAATACGCGGATACACAATGCCTCCTTCGCACCGCTGTTATCCGCAACTACCAATCTTGTTTCTTGCTGTATCATTTTATTTAGCCTTTTCGATTATTTGAACCAACCGCCATTTTTTTGTTTTGCTCAACGGACGCGTTTCCATAATTTTCACCGTGTCACCGATGTTACAATCATTTTTTTCATCGTGAGCATGATATTTTTTCGTCTTATTTACGAATTTACCGTAAATAGGGTGTTTCTCTTTCCATTTGACAGCAACAGTGATGCTTTTATCCATCTTATTGCTCAAGACGACACCTGTTCTTTCTTTCCTTAAATTTCTCGTTTCCATCAAGCTCATTAATTATTAGTTTGTTGTTCTCTTTGATGCAGTTCCGTTTTCAAACGGGCAATCGTTCTGCGCAATTGTTTAATTCGTGCAGGATTGTCCAATGGCGAGATGCTGTGATTTATCTTCATCTGATTCAGCGAAACTGTTTCGGCATCGATTTTCTCCTTCAATTCTTTGGTGTTAAGACCTTTTACTTCCGCATTTTTCATAACTCTCACACATTTTCGTTTTTAATGTCATAATCACGGCGTACCACAAATTTTGTTATAACGGGAAGCTTCTGTGCGGCGAGGCGCAATGCTTCTTTTGCGACGTCAAAGGAAACTCCCTCAATCTCAAATATCATACGCCCGGGCGTTACCGGAGCGACAAAACCTTCCGGATCACCTTTACCTTTACCCATACGCACGTCAGCCGGTTTCTTTGTGATCGGTTTATCCGGAAAAACCCTGAGCCAAACCTGCCCCTGACGTTGCATATATCGTGTTACTGCCACACGGGCTGCTTCGAGTTGACGGCCTGTGAGCCATATTGTTCCCAACGATTTGATTCCGAACGAACCGAAGGCCAACTGATTGCCACGCTGAGCGAAACCTTTTGCACGGCCTTTCTGCGGCCTTCTGTATTTTACTTTCTTAGGTTGTAACATAACGCTTAATTTTTATGATTAACGATTCGCCTTTTCTTTATCTCTGTCACCTCTTCTTCTCTTAAAAGGCTTATCATTACGTCCCGAACTCTCGTTTTTACGGCCAAGGTCTTTTGATGATGTAAACGAAGGCGCCAAATCTCTCTTACCATACACTTCACCCCGGCAAATCCAAACCTTGATACCCAACAGGCCTACTTTTGTCAAAGCTTCAGCTAATGCATAATCTATATCGGCACGGAATGTATGCAATGGTGTACGGCCTTCTTTATACATTTCGGAACGTGCCATTTCGGCGCCGTTCAAACGACCGGATACCAACACTTTTATTCCTTCCGCTCCCATACGCATCGTCGAAGCGATAGCCATCTTCACTGCACGACGATACGCAATCTTTCCTTCCAATTGACGGGCAATGTTATTCGCCACAATCATGGCATCCAATTCAGGACGTTTTATTTCATAAATATTGATCTGAACTTCTTTGTCTGTAATCTTTTTAAGCTCTTCCTTCAGTTTGTCAACTTCAGATCCGGCCTTTCCGATGATGATACCAGGACGTGATGTACACACGGTGATGGTAATCAGTTTCAGCGTGCGTTCGATTACGATGCGTGACACGCTTGCTTTTGTCAAACGGGCATTCAGGTAATTACGGAGTTTGCTGTCTTCCAGCAATATGTCTCCATAATTTTTTCCGCCATACCAGTTGGAATCCCAACCGCGAATAATTCCTAAACGATTACTAATCGGATTTACTTTCTGTCCCATCTGCAATTAATTTTGACTTTCATTATAAATTTCAGTATCATTATCCTCTGCAACATCTTTTGTATCAACAAACAAAGTAACGTGATTCGAGCGTTTACGAATCCGGTAACCGCGGCCTTGCGGTGCGGGACGCATACGTTTCAATGTTGTAGAACAATCCACGTTTACTGATGTCACATATAATTCTCCACTTTCCGCTTTACGTTCATTCTTTTGCTCCCAGTTGGCAATAGCTGAACGAAGCAACTTTTCTACTTTAGCCGCGGCTTCTTTATTAGAGTATTTCAGAACTCCCAAAGCGCGGAATACTTCCATTCCACGAATCATGTCTATCACAAGACGCATCTTACGCGGCGAACTCGGCACATTGCGTAACTTTGCAAAAGATACGCTTTTCAGAGCATCTTTTCTTTCCTCTGCTGATATTCTTTTTCTTGCACCCATAGTCTAAAATTTATCTTTTATTACCGGCATGACCGCGGAATATACGCGTCGGCGAAAATTCCCCTAACTTATGACCTACCATATTCTCGGTGATAAACACCGGAATGAATTTATTTCCATTATGAACAGCGATCGTATGACCCACAAAATCCGGTGAGATCATGGATGCGCGTGCCCACGTTTTAATTACTGCTTTCTTGCCCGTTTCATTCATTGCTAATACTTTCTTCTCCAGCTTCACATTGATATACGGACCTTTCTTTAACGAACGACTCATAGTTTACTATCAATTAATCAGTTTACTTTTTCCTTCTCTCAATTATATAACGTGAAGAAGATTTCTTCGGAGCTCTTGTCTTCAATCCTTTAGCATACAAGCCTTTACGTGAGCGCGGGTGACCTCCTGATGCACGGCCTTCGCCACCACCCATCGGATGGTCAACAGGGTTCATGACGACGCCGCGATTGCGGGGACGACGTCCCAGCCACCTCGAACGACCGGCTTTTCCTGATTTTTCAAGTGCATGGTCCGAATTACCAACGCTTCCTATAGTCGCTTTACACGTCGCCAATATCTTTCTCGTCTCTCCCGACGGCATTCTTATAATTGCATAAGCGCCTTCCCTTGATGTCAACTGTGCAAAAGCTCCTGCCGAACGCACGAGTTTCGCACCCTGACCCGGACGGAGTTCTATATTATGAATAATAGTACCAACAGGTATATCCTTTATTGGTATTGCATTTCCTATCTCAGGTGTAACGCTGCTACCTGATATCACTGTATGGCCGACTTCCAATCCGTTAGGAGCGACGATATAACTTTTTTCTCCGTCTGCATAATACAATAATGCAATGCGAGAGGTACGATTCGGATCGTACTCTATTGATTTCACTATTGCAGGAACGCCATCTTTATTTCTCTTGAAGTCGATAAACCGGTATCTGCGTTTATGGCCGCCACCGATATAACGCATCGTCATCTTACCGGTATTGTTACGACCTCCCGAACGATTTTTACCTGCAACAAGAGATTTTTCCGGTGTACTTGCAGTGATTTTATCAAATGCACCGATAATTTTGTGTCTTTGCCCCGGGGTTGTGGGCTTCAATTTACGTATTCCCATCTCTTATATCAAATATTGCTGAAGAAGTCGATTACATCTCCTTCTTTCAATGTTACTATTGCTTTTTTATATGAATCCTGCCGCCCGGTAACAACTCCGGATTTCGTATACCGTCTCTTCTGCTTACCGGAATAATTCATTGTATTGACGCTGACAACACTCACATTATACATATCCTCAACGGCTTTCTTTATCTCCAGTTTATTCGCTCCCGGAGAAACACGGAAGCCAAAACGATTCGGAGTCTTTTTTGTAATGGCCGTCTGTTTTTCCGTTATTATCGGTTTAATAATAATTCCCATAACTGCTTGCCTCCTTATGATTCTAATTTTTCTTCAATTATAGCTATCGAACTCTCCGTCAGAAGTAAACTGCCTGCATCAAGCACTTTGTATGTATTCAGTTCGGAAACGGCAACAATATCGGCAGACTTAAGATTACGAGCCGACAAATATACGAATTTATTGTTTTCCGGCAATACCATAAGTATTTTCTTTCCTTCGAGTTTAATATCCTTCATGAATGCAACAAACTCTTTTGTCTTAGGCGCATCCATAGTAAAATCTTCCACTACCGTGATCGCATTTTCTCTTGCTTTATATGAAAGAGCCGACTTACGCGCCAAAACTTTTACTTTTTTATTCAGCTTAAAACTATAGTCGCGCGGCTTTGGTCCGAATGCACGTCCGCCGCCTACCAACACCGGCGATTTGATATCACCACGGCGAGCGCCTCCGCTTCCTTTCTGGCGTATCAGTTTGCGCGTACTTCCTGTTATTTCGCTTCTCTCTTTCGATTTGTGCGTACCCTGACGACGGTTTGCCATATGCTGTTTTACATCCAGATAAATAGCATGATCATTCGGTTCAATTCCAAAAACCGCATCATTAAGAGTAACCGTCCTTCCGGTATCTTCTCCCTTTTTATTTAATACGTTTAGTTCCATATCTTTATACTTCCACTAATATAATTGAACCTTTTGCGCCGGGCACCGAACCTTTTACCATCAAAAGATTTTGTTCCGGCAATATTTTTATCACCTCCAGATTTTGCACCGTCACACGAACATTGCCCATTTGTCCGGCCATGCGCGTACCCTTAAACACCTTAGCAGGATACGAACAAGCGCCTATACTGCCCGGTTTACGCTGACGGTCGCTCTGACCGTGTGTCATTTCACCAACTCCCCCAAATCCATGACGCTTCATAACGCCCTGAAAACCTTTACCTTTAGATGTTCCTACTACATCGACAAATGAGAATCTGCTCAAAAACTCCGCAGTAATCACATCACCGGGTTTATACTCTCCATCAAACCCTTTGAACTCGGCCAAGTATCTTTGTGGAGCCACGCCGACCTTTTTGAAGTGACCTGCTTCGGGCTTCGTCGTATGCTTATCTTTCTTTTCCTGAAAGCCTAACTGAACCGCCTTATAGCCGTCTTTCTCTTCTGTCTTAATTTGCGTAACAACACAAGGACCTACTTCGATAACAGTGCATGGAAGATTTTTTCCCTCGGCACTGAATACGGATGTCATTCCGATTTTTTTTCCTAATAATCCTGGCATTTCACTTTATTATTTTAATTTTCACTCATAGCTTATGGCATTATTACCAACAGCTTACACTTTAATCTCAACTTCAACTCCACTCGGCAACTCTAATTTCATAAGCGCATCTACCGTTTTGGGCGTTGAACTGTAAATATCGATCAATCTTTTGTATGAAGATAATTCGAACTGTTCGCGCGATTTCTTATTTACAAAAGTTGAGCGGTTTACCGTAAAAATACGTTTATGCGTAGGCAATGGAATTGGTCCGCTTACTGCCGCACCGGTAGCTTTTACGGTCTTAACGATTTTCTCCGACGACCTGTCGACCAGCGAATAATCGTAAGATTTTAATTTAATTCTGATTTTCTGGCTCATATTATTATTGTTTAATTTATTTAATCAAATCAACGCGTCCCTGCATTTCCGTAAGCACTTGTCGGGCTATTGACGAAGAAAGCTGTTCGAAATGCGAGAATTGCATGGAAGAAGTAGCACGGCCGGAGGTAATCGTACGCAATGCCGTAACATAGCCGAATGTTTCGGCCAAAGGCACTTTCGCCTTAACGACACGTGCGCCTGTGCGACTTGATTCCATTCCTTCTATCTGACCGCGACGTTTATTCAGGTCACTGATCACATCTCCCATATTTTCTTCGGGCGTTACCACTTCAATCTTCATAACAGGTTCCATCAAAACAGGACCGGCTTTCACGCATGCATTTTTGAAGGCCTGAATAGCGCAAATTTCGAACGACAACTGGTCGGAATCGACCGGATGAAAAGAACCGTCTTTCAGCGTCACTTTCAGTTTATCCAGCGAGTAACCGGCAAGTACGCCATTATTCATAGCTTTCGTAAAACCGTTCTGTACGGAAGGAATATATTCTTTCGGCACATTACCGCCCTTCACTTCATCAACAAACTGAAGATGTCCTTCGAAATCGGGGTCGGCAGGTTCGACACTGACAATAATATCCGCAAATTTACCGCGACCGCCGGTTTGTTTCTTATATACTTCGCGCAGATCCACAGTTCGCGTAATTGCTTCTTTATACGATACCAGCGGACGTCCCTGATTACACTCTACCTTAAACTCACGACGCAAACGGTCGATGATGATTTCAAGGTGAAGCTCACCCATACCACGAATAATAGTCTGCCCGGTTTCGTCGTTTGTTTCTACACGGAACGTCGGATCTTCCTCCGCCAATTTTGCCAGACCGGCATCCAACTTATCCATATCTTTCTGAGTTTTAGGCTCTATCGCAATACCGATGACCGGCTCCGGAAATTCCATAGACTCTAATATGATAGGATTATTTTCTACGCACAACGTATCGCCGGTACGTATATCTTTAAAACCTACTCCCGCACCGATATCTCCGCAACCGATTTTTTCCATCGGATTTTGCTTGTTCGAATGCATCTGGAACAGGCGGGATATACGTTCTTTCTTACCTGAACGGGTATTAAGAACATAAGAACCGGCATTCATTTCGCCCGAATAAACACGGAAGAAACATAAGCGACCTACATACGGATCGGTTGCTATTTTAAATGCCAATGCCGTCAGCGGTTCTTCGGTAATCGGCTTGCGCGTAATGATCCGTTCCGGATCATTCGGGTCATAGCCTTCAATTGCCTGGGTATCTGCCGGACTCGGCAGATATAAGCAGACAGCGTCGAGTAACGTCTGTACGCCCTTGTTT
>JAITBC010000106.1 GCA_031283785.1 Tannerella sp.
AGAGAGAGAGAGAGAGAGAGAGAGAGAGAGAGAGAGAGAGAGAGAGAGAGAGAGAGAGAGAGAGAGAGAGAGTAACACGCAATATTTGCGTATCCAGTTTTTATTCTACATCTTATTGCATCAGAAAAATTTTCCGGAATTGTTTTCTCGGACAAATACTAATTCCCTAATATTAATCTTTAATTCCATTAAAGCGATGAAACTTATGTTTAATACTTCATGACAAAAATGTTAGCAAGTTCTTTAGAAGGACTGCCTGATACACTATGAGATGCGAATCTCATGGAAATAAAAGATGCTATGAAAATATAGTGTCAGTTTATCTAATTAATGATGAACAAATATATTCATCAAATTAAAATTATTAAATTAAAAACTCAATTAAAATATTATAAATATATGAATAAAAGAATATTTATGGAAAAGAAAACGTTACGGAGAATGATAATTGCCGTATGTGTTTTATGTTGTACATTTTCGCTATACTCGCAAAGAACAATTACCGGTATAGTGACGGATGTAAACAACGAACCGCTATCCGGTGTAAGTGTGTCTGTTAAAGGGACATCTACAGGAACAGTTACGGATATGAATGGAACATATCGCCTGAATATACAAGAAAATGCAATACTTGTGATTTCGTATATAGGCTATATTACTCAGGAAATAACAGTAACAGGTCAAACTGCTATTTCTGTAGTATTACAGGAAGATTTTCAAAATTTAGATGAAGTGGTAGTAATCGGATATGGTGTGCAAAGAAAGGTAAGTTTAACGGGTGCAGTTGCAACTATCAATGCTAATGAGATACAGGGAATACCTGCCTCTAATCTCTCAAATGCCTTGAGTGGCAGACTGAGCGGCGTGACTGTCACTCAAAGTTTGGGTGGACGGCCTGGTAACAGTTCAACCATAGCAATCCGTGCCAAAGGAAGTTGGAATAATACTGATCCCTTGTATGTCATTGATGGCATAATCAGAGATAAATTCGCTTTTGACGGTCTGGACGCTAACGATATCGAAAATCTCTCGGTATTAAAAGATGGAGCTTCGGCGGCTATTTATGGGTCTCGTTCTGCGAATGGGGTTATTTTGGTCACAACTAAAAAAGGAAGTATCGGAAAACCTGTAATATCCTATAACGGAACTATTGGAATTTCGGATGCAACCAATATACCGGTAACAGAAACTGCTTACGAACATTCTGTTTTCATCAACGATGCATTAACCGTGCAGAAAGTTTCCACTAATGATTTTCGATATTTCACGGAAAGTGAACTGGAATATTTGAAAACACACAGCTATAACTGGATAGATATTGGATGGAAAGAACCAGTGTTAAGCCGTCATTCACTTAATGTGAATGGAGGAAATGACCGTGTCCGTTATTTTATAGGAGGTTCTTACTATTATGAAACCGGTTCGTTTGATAATATGAAGTTTACCAAATACAATCTCAGAGGAAATATTGAAGCAAATATTACTAAAAATCTGGTGGCTTCATTGAATTTGAATACGGATATACGCAACGACCGTAAACCTTTCTGGAATAATGATTTTGACAGCGATAACTTATACGATTTATTTGGAAGTCTTTTACAGTTTGCCTCTCCTTACATTCCTCCTTATACATCAGACGGAAAACCGGTTGGCAATTACATTTCCAACCATTCCCTTGAGCTCACCAGAGATGGTTATAATAACAGGAAATATTCTAACTATGAAGCGAATATTTCGTTGGAATACAAAGTTTCCCAGATACAAGGTTTGAGTTTGAAATTGCTTTACAATACTTATAACAGGCATCAATTTACCAAACATTTTACTCGTCCATTTACGGTGTATGTGCTTCGGACAGAAGGCGAACACAACCACATCATTGTACCCGATGAAATTGCAAGTACAAAGCAACTCAATGCTCGTGACTGGATTAATGAAAAATATGATACCGGAGACAGCTATCAATTGAATGGGTTCGTTACTTACAACCGGAATTTCGGGAAACATACAGTGGACGCTTTATTCGTTTACGAGCAGTCAGAAGGATTTACCGACTGGTTTCGTGCACAGCGTAATTTCTATATTTCTGATGCTGTTGATCAACTGTTTGCAGGAAGTTCGGATGCCAATGATTCTACCGTCGACGGCAGTGGTTCAGAAGATGGACGTATTTCTTATGTAGGTCGGATTAATTATGGATATGCCGACAAATACTTGGTAGATGCATCTTTTCGTTATGATGGTTCTGTTAGGTTCGCTACGAAACAACGTTGGGGATTCTTCCCATCACTATCCGCAGCCTGGCGCATATCGGAAGAAGAGTTTTTTAAAAATCATGTGCGGGCTGTGAATCATCTCAAAATCAGAGGTTCTGTCGCTTTGCTTGGAAATGACCTCGTCGGCGGATGGCAATGGTTGCAGCTCTATACGTTTACTCCCGGTGCTCAATACGGGGCTACTATGAAAGGAGTTCAAGCCGATGTAGTTCCCAATCCGTATATTACCTGGGAAAAATCGTTAAGTTACAATGGCGGAATAGATGCCGGATTTTTAAATAACAAACTGACAATTGCTTTAGATATGTTCTACAAACACACTTACGATGTGTTAGGAAGTCGTATTAGCAGTATGCCATCGTCTTTTGGCGCCAATATGCCGAATGAAAATTATGGTATAGTAGACTCTAAAGGATTTGAAATACAATTAGGTTATATGGATTATATCGGAAAAGATTTCTCTTATTATGTAAAAGGTAATTTTGCATACGCCACAAACAAATTAATCAAAAAAGACGAAGCAGAAAACATCCGTCCCTATCAATCTCAACTTGGTCTGAATACCGACAGGGCAATGGGTTACGTTTCTACCGATATTATTCGTACACAAGCAGATCTGAATGCTTTACCGGAGGGCTATACGATTTTCGGAGCTACTCCGGAATTAGGGATGATGAATTATGAAGACATACGTGGAGCTACTTCGGACGAACCGGATGGTAAAATAGACGGTAACGACCAAAAATGGCTTTTAAAGCATATTACTCCTCCCATTGCTTATGGCTTTTCTTTGGGCGCCAATTGGAAAGGGATAGCATTAGATTTGTTTTTTCAGGGAATTGCTGGAAATCAGCTTTTTTTACAACCCAGAAGCAACGGAATGGATCAGGCTATGGTAAATTTTGCAATGTGGAATGACCATTGGACTCCGAATAATGTTGATGCGCAATTTCCACGCGCTGTAAATCACCAGTTACAAAACAATTCTACTTTTATGAGGAGAAACGGTTCTTTCTTGAGGTTAAAAAATATAGCTCTGTCTTATACGATTCCCAAATCCGTTATAGCCAAAGTAGGAATTACTCAATTGAGGCTATTCCTGACAGGAACGAATCTATTTTTGCTGGAAGACCATGTAAAATACTTTGACCCGGAAATTGGTAATGATGCAAATAATTTCAAATTTTATCCCATTATGAAGAACTATTCATTTGGAATAAATCTTAGTTTTTAATCAGTTTAAAAAGTAAAAAAAATGAATAAGAATATTAAAAATATCATTCTTTCCGGCACTCTGATGGCGTTTATAAGTATCAGTTGTGCCGATGTGTTAGATAAGAACAACTTGTCTGCCGTTACTGAATACGATGTTTGGAACGACGGATTGTATGCAAAAGCTTTTCTGGACAAATTGTGCAGAGATAATTTACCGGCGTGGGATTCCGGACTTTCAGGCAATTCGGACGAATCGGAAGGAGCAAACTCCATTATGTATGGACAATTGACTACGTCTTCTATCAATCACTGGCCCTATGACCAAATTCGGAATATCAATATTTTGTTATCTAACGTAAACAAAGGAGCTATTGAACCGGAAACTCAAGCAATCTTGAAAGCTCAAGCTTTAGTACTGCGTGCATGGCGCTATTTTGAAATGGTACGGCGGTATGGAGGTGTTCCTATGATTATGGAACCACAAGATATTAACGGAGACCTGTATGTGACTCGTACTAAAACATCCGAATGTATCCGTTTAATTGTTAAAGATCTGGATGAAGCCGCAGACGTTTTGCCTTGGAAATGGACAGGCGAAGATGCAGGAAGAATTACTAAAGCTGCTGCAATAGCTTTAAAAGCACGTGTATTGCTTTACTGGGCAAGTCCTCAATTCAATCCGGAAAGCAATCAAGAACGCTGGAATGAGGCATATACCGCCAATAAATATGCGAAAGAAGAACTGGAAAAAAACGGTTATGGTCTGTATGAAAGTTTTGAACAACTTTGGTTCGAAGAAATGAATAAAGAAGCTGTATTTGTGCAGCGGTATCAGGACCCGGGACGAAATCATTATTGGGATTCCGGAACACGTCCTTACGAACCGGGTGTAAACTATGCTCCCAGTCATCACCCCACATTAGAATTAGTGGAATCGTTTCCTATGAAAGATGGCAGTTCCATATCCGAATCACCGGATTACGATCCGGCAAAGTATTGGCTTAACAGAGATCCTCGTTTTGCACAGACTATTGCCTATAACGGTTGCGTTTGGGAACTCCCCAATGCAACCGGAACCCGGATGCTTGATAAAGTCAGACTTTGGACTTTCAGTGGATATGAAGCAAATGCCCCCTCGCCAACCGGTTTTTATTTTCGAAAAGCTTGTAATCCAACTTACGGAGCATACGAAATTTTTAGAAGTAGTACCGACTGGATTGAAATCCGTTATGCCGAAGTGATGCTGAATTATGCCGAATGTGCCGCCGAAATCGGACAGTTCGACGAAGCTTACGCAATGCTGAAACAAATCCGTCAACGAGCCGGTATTCTTTCCGGAAACAACAATTTGTACGGACTGAAAGCCGGTATGACGAAAGTTGAAATGATTAAAACTATTATGTTGGAACGTAAAGTGGAGTTTGCAGCCGAAGGAAAACGTTATTGGGATTTACGTCGTCGAAAATTGTTTGACAACGAATTAAACGGCAAAAGACGTCACAGAATATATTCTACATTGCTTATTTCTATGGATGATTTTATAAACCTTAAAGACAATGTTGATTGGAATCAGGATTATTTCATTTATTTTGAAGATACGATTGACGAAATTGATAAAACAAATGTTATTAATTTCAGAGATAATTATTATTTTTACGCTATTCCAAACACACATATAGAACGAAATTCCAAACTGGAACAAACACAAGGATGGGATAATGGAACATTTAATCCACTGGAATAAGCTGTTTTATTGAAAAACTATTTAATTGCAAAGAACACAGAGAATAAGATGACGAATACATTTATACTCTGTGTACTTTGCGATTAAAAATACACAGATAAAAGTATATTTTTCGAAATAAGCAATATATGATTAAAAAAATGAAAAAGTATTTGATTTTATGTTTTTTTTGGTGCAGCGTAATGAATATCCTTGCGCAGACTACTGCTTACCAATCTGATTTTACCAAAGGAAAAACTGGTGCACTGCCTGATGGTTGGACATTGACCACGTTTCAACCGGAACATGCTCCACGTTTCGAGTTAAAAAGTGACACAGCAGGAACTTATTTATCACTCAAGGGAAACGGTGATGCCTCTGCAGTAGCTTACATTTCAACTCATACACAACTTGCTCCCGGAACATACGCCTTTAGAGCGCTTTTTTCCATCTCGAACGATGTCAATCCGCAACGCAATTTATTGTTTCAATGCAAAGCAAGTACGCACGACGGAATTTTCAAATTCTATAAACTTGACGGAGAAATGGTAGAAGGACGTGGAACAATTGTAGTTACCGGCAATATTCTCCAAGAAACCGAATTGCGTGTATTTTACCGCCTCAATGGTGCAGGAGAAGCGAAACTCCGCAGTTTGTCAATAACTCCGACTGAACCGGAAAAATCGCGCTGGGTACGTTTTGCCTGTACACAAGGAAACATGAATACCGTTCAAATGGTTGCCATTGCCGAACAAGCAGCCAGCGATAGTGCAGACCTTCTACTTTATCCCGAACATGTAGCGCAGAAAAGTGGCGACGCTTCAAATGGCGATTCGCTATTGCATTTACTATCGGACATAGCGATAAAATATCGAATGTATATAGCCGCATCGGTACTTGTTATCGACAAAACGGACGGACGCAAATACAATCGCGGCGTACTCTACAACCGAACTGGTGAACTTATCGGAGTATATGATAAAATACATCCTTATAGTCCGGAAATAAACGACAAAGGCGTTACTCCCGGCACAAAAACTGATGTCTTTAATACCGAATTTGGAAAAATAGGTATGATTATTTGTTACGACAGTTGGTTTACAGACATCACGGAATTGCTGGCGTTAAAAGGAGCAGAAGTAATTCTGTTCCCTGTTGCCGGTTATTATCGAAGTTTGATACACGCTCGCGCCGCCGACAACAATGTGCGTTTTGTTATCAGTGTATTAGATCGTTCTTATGGTATATTTGATACGGCTGGACGCGACATACAGGCTATAGACAAGGACCCTTCTGTAGGCGTTTCCGGAAATACGGCAAAAGATATCCGTACGTTCAATGTGAATGGAATCGGTTTGCTATGTGCCAGCCTCGATTTAAATTGTTCGCCTTCACCTCACTACAACGGCGGAAAAATGCTTGAAGCGCCAGGTGGAAAACGAAATAGAGCAGACCAAATACTCTATCTTGATAATTTAATTAAAAAAGAAAAAGAACGTTGGTGGGAAAACTAATAAAAATACCTTGCCCATAGTGGCGATTTTGAATCTGTATCGAAAATATAAATGCATCAAACATACTGATAAAAAAATTATTTGACATTTGTGGGACTCTGTATCTCTCCTTCGTGAATTGCGAAGGAGAGACGGAGAACCAGCCAACTCATCTAACGCTCCACGAATCATACGAATTTTCACAGGACATTAGTGTGAATTTGCGTAACTGGCTATGCCGCACTATATTTTCACGGACAAAAAGACAATTTTCTTTGTCTCAAAAAAACCTTCATCAAAAAAGTCAGAGATATGGTATTC
>JAITBC010000115.1 GCA_031283785.1 Tannerella sp.
AGAGAGAGAGAGAGAGAGAGAGAGAGAGAGAGAGAGAAGAGTTTCGCGCGCGCGTATACATAAAAATAGAAATAAGACAAGCACAAAAAAAATCCATACTGTTTTCCTCAAGAAAACAGTATGGATTTTTTTTGTGCTCTCTGAAGAACTGCATAGATGATTTTGAAGAATAGAGATTATTTTTTTGTTAAATCTTGTATAATAAAAACTTAGTATTAATTTTAACACACACACTTATGGGAAAAGTACAGATCATGAAAAGTTATGAACATGAACACATTCATTTCACAGTAATTCGCGAATGTAGAAAGGCGCTATTCGTATGTATTTTTTTAGCCGTCTTTTTATCAATGAACGCTAATGTGGAAAGTATGCAGCAGAAAATCACAATTACAGGTAATGTTATTGATAATCTCGGAGATCCTCTACCGGGTGTCAACATTCGTGTAAAAGGGCTTGAAATCGGTACAATTACGAATGTCGAGGGTGAATTCGTCATTGATGTACCTTATGCGGATGCTATACTTATTTTTTCTTATGTCGGTTTTCAGCCTAAAGAAATTAGGCTTGAAGGCAACAAGCGTATAAACGTTCAGTTGATAGAAGACAGTAAAGCTCTGGAAGAGGTTGTCGTTGTAGGTTATACGACGCAAAAGAAGGCGACAATCACCGGTTCTATTGCTACTATTACGACAAAAGATCTTAAGCAAAGTCCTACGGCAAACCTTAATAATGCTCTTGCAGGACGTATGCCGGGACTTATGGTGAATCAGTTCAGCGGGGGCGAGCCGGGAGTCGACGTTTCCGATGTCCGTATACGCGGTATGGGAACGTACGGAGACAAATCTCCTATTATCATTGTCGACGGCGTTGAACGCGATATGAGTTACCTGTCCCCAGAGGAAATAGAGACGTTCTCTATTCTTAAGGACGCTTCCGCCACCGCTCCCTACGGCGTCAGGGGAGCTAACGGCGTTATCATCATCCAAACAAAAAGAGGTAAGGCGCAGGAAAAAGCTACGGTGAACTTCAAAGCCTCCGGCGGAAGCAACGAACCGGTGAAATATCCAAACTATCTCGGATCGGCCGATTATGCCATGCTTTATAACGAAGCAATCATAAACTCCAATCCGGGCGTGGATCCGTCGAACCTTACTTTGTTTACCGACGCGGCGATAGCTAATTACCGCAAGGCAAAAGGCGACAACTCCGACGGACTGGGTTATAACATTGATTATTTTGATTATGCGTTTAAACCCGGAACGCAACAGGATTACAGTTTGTCCGTTCGCGGAGGATCAGACCGCGCGCGCTACTACGTCATGGCCAATTATTTCCAGCAAAGCGGTAATTATAAACATACCGATTTGACGAAATTCGACACGCAAGCCGTATTCAAGCGTTATAATTTCCGCGCAAACGTGGATGTCGATATCACAAAAGATTTTTACGTCAGGGTTGACCTCGGCGCGCGTATAACGGACAGGAACGCGCCGGGAACCACTGCCGACAGGATCGTTTCCATTGCTAACACGCAACCCCCGTACCTGCCCGTGGTTGTGGAAAACAACGATAATATCGACAACGAAGGCTATGTGATAAACAATCCTTATGGAATGTTGTACGGCGACTATCAACACCGCTTTAATATGCTGGGAGAACTGGCGCGCACAGGCTATCTGAACGAGAAAAAAACGTTCGTTAACGGCTCTTTTGCTATCGGACACAAACTTGATTTCATCACGCAAGGTCTGAAAGTAGAAGGCGTGTTTTCGTACGACGCCGAAGAGGGACGCTGGATAAACCGCAGACTGGATACGCGCGCGGACGGGTACGCCGCTTACGGACGATATGCCACATTCCAACCGGAAGAAGGAAGCAGCGGTTCGTATTATATGAATAATACTTCTTACGACGGCAAATACAGGTTGGGAAATCCATGGTACAGTACTGACGAAACGATCGGCAATAGCTTGTCGCACAACGCGGCCCAAAGCAAAACCTATTACCAGTTTAAACTTGACTACCTGCGCCGGTTCGGGGTTCACGACGTTTCGGCTATGGCGTTGTTTAACCGTTCGACGCGAAGCTACGACAACCGCGTGGATTACCGTTACCAGGGTATTTCGGGACGCGCCACTTATGCGTATGAGAATAAGTATTTAGCGGAATTTAACGTCGGTTATAACGGATCCGAAAACTTTGCAAAAGGCAAACGCTACGGCCTCTTCCCTGCCGGTTCGATAGGATGGGTTATATCGAGGGAATCATTTATGGATGCCGCTAAAGACTGGTTGGATAACCTTAAAATAAGGGGATCGTTCGGATTGGTCGGCAGCGATAAAATATCGGATAATAATGACGACCGTTTCGCTTATTTGCAGTTCTATGTCAATGGAGACGGTTATAATTTCGGAGTAAACGAATTCGGACAGGGAAACTCCGGCACTAGGGAAGGAAACTTTGCGAACCCGGACCTTACGTGGGAAAAATCGCGCAAGATAAACATCGGTATCGATGCGGCTTTCCTGAACGAACGCTTGACTCTTGCCTTCGATTTCTTTAATGAACATCGTTATGACATTATTACAAACGTGAGCGGCGGCGACAAATTGGGCTTTTCCGATATAGTGGGAAAAGACGCGCCGTTCATTAACTCCGGTATTGTCGATAATAAAGGCGTGGATTTTGAAATCGGATGGAACGGACGTGTAGGACGCGATTTCAGATATTACATTAAACCGAATTTTACTTATGCCCGTAATAAAATCAAATTTATGAACGAAATAAATTATGATAATGATTACAGGAGAAATACCGGCAAACGTATTGATGAATATTTCGTTTACGTAGTCGATCATTTCGTGCGCGACGAGGCGGAAGCCAACACTCTGAACGCAATGAACAACGGTAGCGGCTTCCAGCCGTGGGGAAGACTGTATCCGGGAGACGTCGTCTATAAAGACCTGAACGGCGACGGTAAAATTGATAACGAGGGCGACCGCAGGAACATGGGATCCCCGAGAACGCCGGAAATACAGTTTGGCATCCCTCTGGGTATACAGTATAAAGGCTTTGACTTGAGTTTGTTATTTCAGGGATCTACAAACGCGAGTATTCTCCTTAACGGGGCAGCCGTTTGGGATTTTACAAGTTATGAACAAGACCAGATAGGTAAAGTAAAACCCATGCACCTCGACCGCTGGACGGAAGCAACGAAAGAAACGGCTAAATATCCGCGCCTGACTTATGGAGCTAATAATAACAACAAAAACGAAAACAGCAGTTTGTTCCTCTATGACGCATCCTATTTGCGCCTGAAAAATTTTGAAGTGGGATATTCGCTGCCTAAAAGCGCTATCAGGGTTGCCGGATTACAAAACGTAAGAGTATACGCGCAGGGAATGAATCTTTTCACAATAGACGGACTGAAAGACGTCGACGTAGACCCGGAAACAAGAAACGGAAACGGAGCATGGTATCCCATACAACGCATATTCAATTTTGGTATAGATATTACTTATTAATCATTAATACGAATAAAATTATGAACAATATAAAATTTAATTTATTAACCGGACTTATAATTTGTGCGTCCTTATTCTTCATCGGCTGCGATGATTATTTGGATAAAATGCCGGACGACAAGGTGAGTGAATCGGAAGTGTTTACTCGCTATGAAATGGTTGATCGATTGGTTACGGATCTTTATGCGGGCGCTAAAAACGCTAATAAACCGCTTATCTATTTCAGCCACTTCGGAACGGCCGCCGTTACCGACGAATGTAGTGCAAGCAGTCATGAAGCGGCAATACCTCA
>JAITBC010000162.1 GCA_031283785.1 Tannerella sp.
TGTTTTTACTTTAATTTGGATACCTGATAATATGGGAGTATTGAAAACGGTTGTAATCTATTATTGGATGCATGCATTAAACATGCTGATAGATAGTGTTTTACCCCCCCCCCCTCCCCCCCGAAAAATTCAACTGTAAACCGGCTGATTGTACGAACATGCCGTACGATATGGAAACTGTCGGAAAATATTATTCCGGCGCTCGTATTTTGTCTCTGTCCGGTCTTCGCATTGTCCGCACAGGACGTAAGGTACGGTCTGTCATTTAATTCTTTTGAAGTAATACAGGAAAAACGTACGGGACTGAATCTTACTCCCGATAAGGCGTTATCCCTTCCGGAGGGCTTTACCATGTCGTTCGACGTATGCTTTCAGTCCGGGTATCAACGGGATTTCGGATATGTTTTCAGGATCATCTCCGGGAAGGGCGAAACACAACAGTACATTGATTTCGTTCTGAGTATAACCGAACTGACGGTTTCGTATTCTATCGGCGGGATTATTGCGAAATGTAATTTCGAAGATATCCGTCTTGAGTATGACGAATTTATGCCTTTTGAAATAGATATGGATATTCGTCACAGCCGGGTGAACGTACTGATAAAAGACAGGAAATTCTCCGGGAACGCCCCTTCCCTGAATAAATTTTCACATGCTCATATCGTATTCGGCAAATCCGATTTCCAACAACTCCAGGTGAGTGATGTTCCCAAAATGACTGTCAAGGATATCCGGATAAAAAATCCCGGCGGGCAGCTCCTGTATTTCTGGCCGTTGTCCCAACATACTTCAGGCGGCGTATATGATGAAGTAAAGAGAAAGTATGCTTCGGTTGAAAATCCGCACTGGCTTCTTGACAGGCATGCTCTCTGGGAAAAACGGGTTTCCTTTGAGATGCATTATAATCCTCAGGTCACATATAATACGGACATGGACTGTATTGCGGTGGCTGACACGGAACATTTTGTGACTTATTTCCCGGCAACGCATCGCCTGACGGAAAGTAAAATACAGCGGGGAGTTTCGTACAGCGACAAGTCGAACCAGATAATTTACAACCCGTTCCTGAAGAATTACTATTCCTACCATCTTTCGCTGGAGGAAGGAAAAGAGGTTATTCCGTACGATACGCTGACAAAAAGCTGGGACAATGAGCAGGTAGAGAGCTTGTCGGTAGATTATTGGCATCACAACCGGTTTTTCTCATCTTCGGACAGTTGTCTGTACCTGTTTAACGGTTACGGGCATCATATCTACAAAAGCACGGTGAATAAGTATGATTTTAATACGCAAACATGGGAAAAAGCAGATTACAGCGGCGACAGGATTACGCCGCGTTATTTGAGCGGCCTGGGCGCCGTTGACGGACATCGCGTGCTGATTTTCGGCGGTTACGGAAGCGAGAGTGGCGCACAGGAACTCTCACCGCAGAATTATTACGATTTGTATATGGTTGACACGAAGGACATGAAGTCGGAGAAACTGTGGGAGCTGCCTCCTCCGGATACCGGTTTTGTTGTTTCCGGGTCCATGATTGTCGATACGGCAGCCCGCTGTTTTTATGCCCTGTGTTTCCCGCGACAACTATACAATACGACTCTTTCACTGTACCGTTTTTCGATGGATCATCCCGAATATGAAGCACTTACCGGTAATATACCGTTTGAATTTGAAGATATTTATTCCTGCTGCGACTTCTATCTTGACAGGGGGAAAAGGGAACTGATTGCGGTGGCCTTTTCGCCGGTTGATCCGGGCGTCTCCGCCGAAGTGTCCATTTATACGCTTGCATACCCTCCGCTGGCGAGAACGTCGCTGTATCAGCAGGAATACAGTGAGGGAGACAGCCATACGGCAAAGATAGGAACAGGGGTCGTCGTCGCACTGTTGATAATGTTGTCAATGTATACCGTCGTTTACGGAATAAAAAAACGCAGGAAGAAGGTATTTTCATCCGTAAAAACGACCGACGAAGCGGCAGTAAATATCAAACCTTTATCAAGGCGTGCAAAAAAACGGGCTATCTATCTTTTTGGCGGTTTTCAGGTGTTCGACAGGGAGGAACACGATATTACAGGTGATTTTTCTACCCTGCTCAAACAGTTGTTCCTGCTGATCCTGCTCTATACCCTCAAAGACGGGAGGGGCATTTCTTCGACAAGATTGCACGACTTGTTGTGGTTCAACAAAACGGAAGACAGCGCTAAAAACAACCGGAATGTATATATCAGCAAGCTGCGACAGATTTTCGAAAAGATCGGCGACGTCCGGATAAGAAACAGAAATTCGCTGTGGACAATCGAATTTGGCGACAATATTTACTGCGACTATTATGAAGCGATCGCATTGATGGAAAGCATGAAAAACAGGACAAACCGGACAGACCGCAATGTACGGAAGCTTTTGTCGATCGTTTCGACAGGGAAGCTTTTGCCTAACCTGCAAAGCGAATGGGTGGACCCTTTCAAGGCCGATTTTTCAAATGATATGGTAGACCTCTTCCTGGAACTCATCCGGCAGCCGGAGCTTGACATCTCGCAGCAGGAGCGTACCAATATGGCCGATTCGGTACTGATTCACGACACGCTGAACGAAGATGCCCTGAAGATAAAATGCCAACTGCTTGTCAAAGCCGGTAAAAACGGATTGGCAAAGAATGCATACGCTTCCTTTGCCAAAGAATATTTCGCCTCGTTCGGAACACCGTTCAAATATACGTTTGAACAGATCTTAACCTGAAATCCGCACCTTTCACCCAATGATCTGAAAGTATGATAAACACAAAATCACATCACGCACAGACATAGTAGCTGACATCGTGTTTGTTTTTAATATTATTAACTTTTGCGTATGATATTTAATAGATGATTATGCGAAAATTAATCCTGCGGTTAAGTGGAGGCATTTACATTTGCGAAAAATTAATTTTAAGTTTATACTTCAACGCAGGCGATACGGTTCTGCACATTACTCCGTAAGCCGTCAAACCTCATTGTGGAAACGGCAACCAGTATCTGAATTATTATTTTTATATATAAACACACATGAACAAACACTTTAAACACTTTAAACACTTTAAACACTTTAAAAAAATGTATTCTATGAGTAAAAAATTTCTTGAGTTAAGACTGTTGGCAAGGATTTTGTTAACAGGATGTATTATTTGTTGCTGTTCATTTATTGTGACGGCACAGGAGAGTTTTACGGTTGAAGGCGTGGTGATCGACGAAGAAGGCGAAGGGTTGCCCGGCGTGACCATCCGGATTCAAGGCTCTACGCGAGGCGCGAGCAGCGATGTGGATGGTTCTTATTCGCTGAATAATGTAAAGCCATCGGATGTACTGATCTTTTCTTACATCGGTTATCAGGAACACAAGGAAACGGTGGATAACAGGCGTAAAATCAACGTTTCCATGGTATCGAACGCCGCGGAACTGGAAGAAGTTGTGATCGTCGCTTTCGGATCGCAGAAAAAGGAGAGCGTACTCAGTTCAATTGAGACGCTGAATCCAAAGGAACTGAAAGTGCCGTCCAGTAATTTAACGACGGCGCTGGCCGGACGTCTGTCGGGCGTTATCGCTTATCAGCGAAGCGGGGAGCCGGGACAGGACAATGCCGACTTTTTTATACGGGGTGTAACGACCTTCGGCTACAAAAAAGACCCGCTTATCCTGATAGACGGGATCGAAACGACATCTACGGAACTGGCCCGTCTGACGCCCGACGATATCGAGGCCTTCTCCATTCTGAAAGATGCTACTGCAACGGCTCTCTACGGCGCCCGCGGAGCCAACGGGATTATACAGATAAAAACGAAGGAAGGGCGGGAAGGGCCGGCAAGGGTATCTATCCGCCTGGAAAATTCGTATTCGTCGAATACGAGTAACATCGAACTGGCCGATCCGATTACGTACATGCAACTCAACAACGAAGCCCGCAATACGCGCCTGCTGGAAGGAAGTACGGATTCGCGGTATTCGCCCGAAAAAATCGACCAGACAATCCGCAGGACGAATCCTTACGTTTATCCGGCGAACGACTGGCGGGAACTGCTGGTGAAAGATATCGTAAGCAATCAGCGTGCCAATCTGAGCGTAAGCGGCGGCGGCGGCATTGCACGATACTACATCGCAGCCTCCTATGCACGGGATAACGGGAACCTGAAAGTAGACAAGAAGAATAATTTCAATAACAATATCGACTTGCGCTCCTATCAGCTTCGATCCAACATCAATATCAATGTTACCAAGACGACGGAAGCTGTCGTCCGGCTTTCCGGAAGTTTTGACGACTACACCGGCCCTCTGGACGGCGGCACAGGCATGTATCAGAAGATATTGAAGTCGAATCCGGTAGAATTTCCGGCCTATTATCCGGAAGCCTATTCGCCCGGAATAAAGCACATCCTCTTCGGTAATGCGCCGCGCGGCAATGCCACCGCCGGCTACGCAAATCCTTATGCCGATCTGGTGAGAGGATACAAAGACTATACAAAATCACTGATCGAGGCGGCGTTTGAATTAAAACAGGATTTCAACTTCATCACCCCCGGTCTGAACGCAAAAGCGCTTTTCAACACTTCCCGTTATTCATACTTCGACGTGACCCGTTCGTACAATCCGTATTTTTATGCCGTACAGGAATACGACCGCTTTTCGGGCGAGCTTCCTACCCTGCGGTTGCTTAACGCCGACGGCAATCCTACGGAATATCTGGATTATTCTCCGGGCGGAAAAGACATCAATGCGACCACTTATATAGAAGCCTCCTTAATGTACGGCCGGGAATTTAACGATACGCACGACGTCAGCGGGCTGCTCGTTTACCATCAACGCGAACAGTTGTATTCCAACAAGGAAACGCTGCAGCTCTCGTTGCCTTACAGGAATCAGGGACTGTCCGGACGTTTCACTTACGGCTATGACAAACGCTACCTGTTCGAGTTTACGTTCGGATACAACGGCTCGGAACGCTTCTACACGACCGAACGATTCGGATTTTTCCCCGCTTTTGGAGGTGGATGGATCATATCCAACGAGAAATTCTGGGAAAAGTTCGCTAAGGTAATTCCCAAGTTGAAACTGAAAGGCACATACGGCCTCGTCGGAAACGACGCGATAGGAGATGAAAACGACCGCTTCTTTTACCTCTCCGAAATGAATATGGACGACGGCGGAAGAGGATATACTTTCGGACAGGGTTTAAATTCAGGCGGATATACAAGAAACGGCGTACGGATAACTCGCTATGAAAATAAAGACATCACCTGGGAAACCGCCTACAAAACCAATCTCGGAATTGAAGTGAATCTGTATAATTCTTTTGATATTCAGGCGGATTATTTCACCGAACATCGTAAAAATATCCTGATGACCAGAAGTTCCATCCCCTCAACGATGGGCTTGTCGGCAGACGTACGCGCCAACGTCGGCGAAGCAAAAGCAAGCGGATTTGACGCCTCGATTGATTATAACAAATATTTTTCCTTTGGATACTGGCTTCAGGGACGGGCTAATTTCACGTATGCACACAGCGAATTTCTCAAATATGAAGAACCCGAATACCAGGAAAAATACAAATCGAGGGTCGGAAATTCGCTCAACCAGACGTACGGTTTGATAGCAGAGCGTCTTTTTGTGGATGAATATGAAGTAGCTAATTCGCCTACCCAAACGTTCGGCGAATATATGGCCGGCGACATCAAGTACCGCGACGTGAACGGCGACGGAGTAATTACCGACCTCGACGAAGTGCCGCTCGGTTATCCGACGATACCCGAAATTGTCTATGGTTTCGGTATTTCTTTTGGGAACGACAGTTTTGATTTTTCCACTTTCTTTCAGGGGCAGGCGCGTTCTTCCTTCTGGATTGACGTCTCGGCCACCAGCCCTTTCCAGTACATCACCAACGAGAACGCCGATGTCCCCATACTGAAAGCCTATGCCGACAGCCACTGGTCGGAAAACGACCGTAACCTGTATGCCATCTGGCCGCGACTGAGCGAAACGGTAATCTCCAACAATACACGAACCAGTTCCTGGTTTATGCGCAACGGCGCTTTCCTGAGGATGAAAACGATAGAAATCGGATACAAACTGCCGAGAAAAATATTGAAAAAGATGTACCTTGACAATCTAAGAATATATGCCACCGGGAACAATATGCTCCTCTTCAGCGGATTCAAACTCTGGGACATTGAAATGGGAGACGACGGCCTCGGATATCCGATTCAGAAAGTCTATAATATAGGTTTGCAGATAGGTTTTTAATATGCGATACTATACACACATTAATACAATAATTACAAAGGATATGAAAAAGTTTTTATATATGAAAAAGTTGATGCTTTGGGCAATGATGATCCTGCCCCAGTGCTTATTTTATTCGTGCAATTATCTGGAAGTTGTTCCCGATAATATCGCAACTCTGGAACATTCTTTCGCCAACCGTCTGGAAGCCGAAAGATTCCTGTTCACCTGCTATTCTTATATTCCCGGCACATCGGGCGTTAGCTCCAATATAGGGCTTTGCGGGAGCGACGAACTCTGGACAAACAGGTTCCGGGAAAACGACGGCCTGCGCGTCGCCAAGGGAGAACAAAACATTAACGATCCACTCATAAATTATTGGGAAGGACGGAGAGGCGCCAGTGTGAATCTGTACAACGGCATCCGTGACTGCAACATTTTCCTTGAAATACTGGAAGATGAGAGCCAAATATACGATTTGCCCCTCGACGTGAGGAAAAGGTGGATATGCGAGGTGAAATTCCTGAAAGCTTTTTATCATTTTTATCTCTTCAGGATGTATGGGCCGATTGTAATTGCAGACGTCAATATCCCTATTGACGCCACACCCGAAGAAGTGCGGGTCAAACGGATGCCGGTGGATTCGGTCGTCAATTACATTGCCGGTCTGTATGACGAATCATTGGGAGACAGGGAGGATCAAGACCTCCCGAAGGAAATTATGAACAGGCAAACGGAATTGGGGCGAATCACGCAGTCGATTGTACTGAGCATGAAAGCCCGCCTGCTGGTTACGGCGGCAAGTCCGCTGTTTAACGGCAATCCGGATTATACAGGGTTCAAAGACAAGGACGGCGTGCTGCTGTTCCCGCAAGAATACGACCGCCGGAAATGGGAGCTGGCCCGCGACGCCTGCAAAGAAGCCCTGGATGCCTGCGAAGAAGCTGGGGTGATGCCATACGAATTTTATCCGACAAAGAACTTGCAGCCGGAGACGGAATTGGATCTCTCTATACGGAACAGTTTTTCCGACGATTTGTGGAGCTCCGAAATCATCTGGGGGCTGTCAGGCGCCGGACGCAGGGGGAACGACCAGATTCAACAAAAGTCAATGTCAAGGCTCAATCCCAATGCCAAGCAAAGCAATACCGTAGCCAATGACGAATTGAATCCCACTATTCAGATCACCGATTTCTTCTACACAAAGAACGGCGTCCCTATTACCGAAGATAAAACATGGCTTTCGGGTATTACAAAACTTGATATTATGACCATAGGTCCGGAATACAGGTATAATCTTGTCGAAGGATACGACATCGCCGCCATGCATTTCGATCGCGAGCCGCGCTTTTATGCCTGTCTGGGCTTCGACGGATCTGTCTGGTATATGGAGAACAGCCAAAACGAAACGTCATGGACGCTGAAATGTCGCATAGGACAACAGCAGGCACGATACGGAGCAGATTACTTTTCGGTGACGGGCTACTGGCCGAAAAAATTAGTGAACTGGAAATACGTTATCACCGATAATAATACAAGGGTAGTAGTAGATTATCCATGGCCGGAAATGAGGCTCTCCGACTTGTACCTGCTTTATGCGGAAGCTTTGTGTCAGACGGACGATTTAAATACCGCCGTCGAATACGTCGACAAAGTGAGGGCGCGGGTCGGACTGAAGGGCGTCGCCGAATCATGGTCGCAATATTCCAACCAGCCGGAGAAATATAAAAACAGGGACGGATTGATGGAAATCATCAAACAGGAGCGGACGATCGAACTCATGTTCGAAGGCTCCCGCTACTGGGATATACGCCGCTGGAAAGACCTTAACAAGCTCAACCAGACTATCCAGGGCTGGGACATAGACCAGGAGACAGCCGAAGCTTATTATCGTCCTAAAAGCATCTACAATCAAACGGTGATTGTTCCCCGCGACTACCTGTCGCCCATCCGTGAATATGCGCTTATCGTCAATCCGAATCTGGTACAGAATCCGGGATGGTAATATACATATATAATATATGTACAATATAAAATTATGAATGGTTATGATTTTTAATAAAAAACACAAAAGTATGAAATCTG
>JAITBC010000185.1 GCA_031283785.1 Tannerella sp.
CAAGTCCATAGCGGCAGAACCGGTCTTTACCATTGTCATTTGTAAACTTTCACCCGGCCTGCCGTTGTGCGGGCGCGCGCCGACGCATCGTACATCGCCTCGCATAAAATTGCCGGGAATACAAATTCTCCCGTATACGAAGCCTGCAGGCGTACTTTTATCTCTTTCGTTCTTCCCGCAGGGAGATCGAAATAAGTAAGCACACAATCGTCGCGCACATCCTGATAAACGGACTTGTCTTCATTATTCCCGATAGCGCCGGACGCGACCATCCGCTCATTGACGATTTCCCATCCGGAGGGGATCATATGCGTCAGGGCGACATCCGAATAATCATTTCCTGCGCTGACGTTTGACACTTTGATGACAGCATAAAAATCTGTCCCCTGCATCAGATCCGACACATCGACGGGATCGCCTTTCATATCCGCATACGAAACGTCCAGCCGTATATTCTCAGACACGGCAGGCAGGTTATCAACGATGGGGCGGGTCTTGACGGACAGACCGACATACAGCGCTCCTTCGCTGCCGTTCTCCACCTTCACCTTCCCGGCCGGCGGACTGGCCGGTAACGTTTGCTGATATACAGCTTTCTGCGTATTGACCTTCTTTTGCGGCTTGCCGTTCAATGACCATTCAAAATCAAATTTCCCCGACATTTTCGAGGCAAACCGCCCCATAGCAACCATTGCATAAGCCGTACTCTGGGTAGAGAAATACGTTTCGTGAGACAGGTTTCCGGAAATTTTCCGAGCCTGCCTGAACGCTTCTTCCTGCTTATCCATCAAGAGCAAAGTCTCGAGAATCATGGCTTCGTCGCGGGAATACGAGCCGTAAGTCGGATTATTTGACGAATAAGGCTCAACAGCGGAAGATACATTGAATACAAGCTCATTTGCCGCATCCTGCCGGCCGCACATCGCATAAGCCGCCGCCAGACGCCAGCGCGACTGCAATGACAAGTCCTTGACTTCCTTTAGCCGGTTCATGGCAGCCATCTCCGGAGCGCCTGCCAATGCAAGCGTATACAGGCGGTATGCCTGCAGGAAGTCCGCCTGGCTGTATGCATAACGCCTGTTGAAATCATTGTTCATACGCCAATTCCGGGCGACACTGCGCTGATAACTTATCCATCGGTTTATAACGCCGCTGTTCACATTATAACCTCGCTCCACAGCTAAAACAAGGAAATTGCCGGCATACGACGATACCCAGTCGTTTACGGCGCCCTCGCCTGCCCAATAAGCAAAACCGCCGTTGGCCGACTGTCGCTTGTAGAGGTTCAGGATCGCTTCCGTTATATTCTTTTTCGTCTGTTCCGTTTCACGCCCGTCCATTTCTTTCAACTCGGAGAGGTATAACAGCGGCAATGCACACGAAGTCAATTGCTCCGTACAGTAATGACGGTAATCGTACAAAAAATCAAAACGGCGGCTTATATCTACAGCCGGTATGCGCGACATCTCGATCTTCGCCCAGCTACCTTCTCCGCTGAACGTGTCAAATGCATAATCAAATTCGACGGACCGGCCTTTTTCAAGCATTTTACTTTCGTATGTAAGAGCCGGCGGATTCGGATTGCGGATTTCTATTTCGATCGTCTCTGTTGAAGTGTGCCCGCCGCCCGCAGCTGTGACGGTGACCGTTTCCATGCCCGTCTCTGCGCCCGTTTTCATCGGGAAGTAGACAATATTATCGCCCGGAGCTTTGAATGTCGACGATCTGCTGTTTCCGTCCGTCGTTGTCAGCTTGCCGGCAGTCTCGACCTTAACGGTTACATTCTTCACATTCTCTTCCATAGCAAATATATTGACGGGCAAAGAAATCTTTTCGCCGACACTCAACACGCGCGGAAGCGATGACAACGACATCACCGGCGCACGTACCGCAACGGTCTTATCCGCTTTCCCGTAAGCGCCGTCCTGTCCGGCAACCACCATCACCCTGACGGATCCTGCGTACGAGGGCAGGCGCAACGTATGCGTCTTTTCTTCGCCGGCGTTCAACGTCAGAGGCCCCAGATAAATAACGACAGGCTTAAAACGGTTTGCCTTAACGACGGAAGCATTCATCAAGTCCGCATCGCCTCCGACAGCAAACAGCGAGCCGTATTTCCCGGCATAAGCGCCCATAACGTTATCGAACATATCCCAGGTGCGAATACCCAATGCTTCGCGGGCGTAAAATTCATTCCACGGATCCGGCGTTTTGAAATTTGTCAGATCAAGCAATCCTTCATCAACAACGGCAAGCGTATAAGTCATCGGCCTCCCGTTTTCTTCCTTCACTTTAATTTCAAATACGGTTTCCGGTTTCAATACGTCGGCCATTGTGATCACAGGCGCAAGCACGGATTCTCTGTTGGAGACGAAGACCGGCACAACGCCGTACATGCGTATGGGCATATCTGCCGTTGCCGCATGAGGCTGAAGCAACGATATATGCATATATACGTTCGGCGACATGTCTTCCGTCACCTTAAAGGCATATCTCGTATCGCTTCCTGCCGCCAGGTCGATCCACACGCGACGCATCACTTCGGAGCCGTTTTCAAATGCAATCAAAGCGCGTCCTCCCGAAGCCGTTGCCGGGATCGTCGCGACCGCTTCTTCACCGACATCATACGATTCCTTATCTAACGAGAACGACAACATCTTTATCCCGCTCGGATCGTTTTTGTTCGAACGGCCGCGCCACGAAGGCCAGTCTACAAGAACAGCCCCGCCGGTAGCATGGCCGCTCTCCATATCTTTCACGAACACAAGATAGCGCCCCCACTCGGGATAATCGACGCGGAATTTTATTTGCCCTTTCCCGCCGACAGTCTTCAGTTTGCCTGCATACACGGGCGTGTAATTCGTGTTGTTGATATACGAGGCGAAAGATTCGTTTTCGCTTTCCCACCACCAGCTCCATCCTATCCGATATATCTTAAACTCCAGGTTATTACGGCTCAAGGGCTTTCCTTCGGCGCTAAGCGTCACCACGTCAAAAATATGGTCTTCGTCGGTAAACAAATAGTTTTCGTCTTCCCTGCGGTTGAAATTGACGCCTGTATACGACGAATAAGGCGAGAAAGGAACGGACTGCGTGAATATGCCGGCGTCGCCTCCCGGTTCGAATACGCGGCATGTAATATACGCACGCAGCATACCCGGCGCGTTCTCGGCTAAAGGCGTTTTCATTTCGAAAGCGACATTTCCGTTTTCATCCAGTTTGCCGGAAAAAACCTCTGTCCTGCTTGATGAAAATTCGGTCGCAGGATGATTGAAAATATACTGTTCATACCCTTTGAACTGCGTCGACACTTTACTGAGCAAAAGCTCCGTTTTCACATCAAGGTTACGCGCCGTAACGCCTGTTAACCATTGCGAATGTATCCCTACGGAGACCGTACCCTTCGAAGCCTCTATAACATCCGGCAAGTTAAGGTTTATTTTCAGGCGGTTGGGTTTTATCGTTTCAATACGCAGGGATTTATGGAACGATGCGCCTCCCGCTTTCACATAAGCGTTCCACAGTCCCGTAGGGTCGCCCGCCCCGGTCGGCACGTCGAAAGTATACAAGCCGCCGACGCCTGTTGTCGACGTCATCTTTTTGTAAAACTGCCCGTGCGGATTATAAATTTCGAATGTGACGGGATGATTTTCCGGTATCTTTTTCCCGCGATCTTCGAGCATGAATGCTATATGCAGCGTATCGCCGGGACGCCACACGCCGCGTTCGCCGTAAATATATCCTTTAAGCCCTTTCTTCAGTTCCATACCTCCGACGTCAAAGCGGCTCAACATATTTTCCTGACCGTCGGTCATACGCAAATACGCCTTCTGTTCGCCTGTCGAAGCAACTAATATAAAGGGCTTTTTCTTTAACGACAGGACAGTGAAACCATTCTCGTCCGTAACGCCTGTGCCTGTCGGCTGTAGCTGGAAATTATACGCAGTTACTTTCGCCCCCTGAACCGACCTGGTATCAAGAAGATTGGTAACAGCCACCCAAACCGTATTGTTTGCATTACTTTTCGCAATCATACCGAGATCGGACGCCAGCACATTCGTCACCGCCTTGCGCTGAGACTGCATATAATATGTCGGATGGCAGGGATTATCCCTTTCATTCCAATCATAAAGGTTCCAGTCGACCTTCAAATCATATCCGTCATAATAATAAACCGTCGGTTCATCCCAATATTTTTCATCCTCCTCGCTTAACGCACCTTCTTCGCCGGAAATATCCGTCATCCCGACAGTTCCGGCGAGAACGCGTTCACGTTCTACTTCATAATCTTCACATTCATACGAAGCATACTCCTTCCGGAACGACAATTCGATGCGATAGATCGCTCCCGGTTGCTGCTTAACAAGTTTCGTCAGATTGATGGAATAATTCTCCCATCGGGAAATATCTTTTGCAGGGTTCGTATCAAGGCGGAACGTCTTTTTATAAACAAGGCGTCCGGCACGGCGCAACTGGTAAGAAGCGCTTTCTTCCAGTACATTATCCTGAAGAAACATCATCACATTATTTTCAAAAATACGAATTACCTTAAGATCGACGGCATGGAGGGCTACCGCACGGAAAGGCAATATCAAATGCTCCGAACCCGGCATGACGATTCCCTTGGATAATATTTCGACCTGCGGTTTCAGCTTCTCAAAAGACAGCGTAAACTCCTTCACATCTCCCAACGCATCGCCGGTCAGGCTTTTCATTTCGGCATGAACGACGACATTCAGTTCGTCCATGCCGGATGGGCGCGTAAAATAAACCATCACCCGGTTTGCCTGTACCTGCACACTATAATCGGATATATCCGGGAGGGTTATCATACTTTTCAAATCCTGCGATTCGGATACAGGATCGGAAAAGACAAGTCGCAGTCCGTATTCCGGCGAACCTGTCATTTCATATTCATACAAACTGAACCGCCCCTTAGCCGGTATAACTGCGGGAACAGTCTCTTTACGTTTTATTTTCCCCGCCGCGCCGTCGAGCAGAAAGAGCAGCTCTCGAACCTTGTCCGTCCGCGTTATACCGGATACAAAAAACTTGAACTCACGGGCATTATCCCAACCTTCTACCGTTACTTCGACCTTACGATTGTCCAATGTGGCAGTCACCATTTTTTTTACGACGTCGGGACTCACAATTTTATCAATCATCAGCTCTCCACGCACGACCACCGTATTATCCGGAAGAAATTCTACCGGTTCGACCGAGACTTTAAACGTATGCTCTTCTACACGGAATGAAAAATTAAATTCGGCATATTTTTTTTCCACATCCAACACTTTCCCCAGTGCAAACTTCACCTTATACGCCGCGCCTGCCTGTATCTCGCCTTCTTCCGGCACATACTCAACCGTATTCGCGTTCAGCCAGTGAGCTTTACCTTTCACTGAAGGCGAAAATGAAAATAATTTCCCGTCAATTTCTTTCGTCCGTACTTCTTCCGGCTGTTCTTTCGTTAATTCAACAATGATCGTCGAACCGGCAGAAATCATACCTCCCGTATATGCAGATATATACGGAGAGAAGGCTGCCTGCGACACAGTCTCGCCCTTCGGCTTGCAGGAATAAAACAAATTGCATGTTATCATGATAATAACCGTAGCAAAAACAGATAGCGTACATTTCATAAAACAAATCATTTAAACAATTTTATCTCTAATCATCTTACAAAGATACATAAAATCACACAATAATGCGAACGAAAATAAAATCTTTTTCATGACGTGTGATGTTTTATAATTGATAATATCGTTACAAAATTATATAAAATTCTATGATTCCCAAACGCATATGAATAATTTTCTTTTTTGCAGAGGAACGTCAGGACTCTCTTTTGTAAAAACAAAAAAGATAACAATGCC
>JAITBC010000222.1 GCA_031283785.1 Tannerella sp.
GAACTGTTAGCTCAGTTGGTTCAGAGCGCTGCCTTGACAGGGCAGAGGTCGCCGGTTCGACCCCGGCACAGTTCACAGATTTACTTCATTTTCAGTTAACTAAATATATTTTTTCAATCATGAAAAGGCGAAATTTTATACAAAAGGCAGGCGCATTATCAGTTATCCCTGCAATGGGTATGGCTTCATCCCTGGAAAGTTTTACGTCATCCGGCGCATCACCCTCAGAGGCTAAAGAAATCTATGAGTGGCGCATCTATACGCTTACCGGCGATGGCGATTTGCTGGATTCTTTTTTTCAAGACGTCCTGTTTCCGGCATATCACCGCAGGAAGATTAAAACCGGCGCATTCCGGTTATATAAGGTAAAAGACGGTGAAAAAGAACAACGGCACGTCTTATTTATCTATCCGGATATCAAAACATACCTCCATGTGAAAAAGACGATCTGGGACGACCGTGAATTTCGGCAAAAGGCGCAGGCTTTTTACGATGCGACAGCTCCCAAACCCGTTTATTCCAATTTTGAATCATACCTGAGCGAAGCTTTCGATAAAATACCGGTTCACCGCAATCCGAACCCGTCGCGGACATTGTTCGAAATACGCATTTATCACAGTCCTAACGAAGAAGCCAATCAGAGAAAAGTGAAGATGTTCAACAAAGACGAAATCGACCTTTTCGACAAGGTGGCTATCAATTCCGTTCTTTACGGGGAGATTTTATCCGGACCGCGTATGCCTGCCCTGTTATACCTCACATGGTATAAAGATGAGGCAACGCGCAGCGATGCATGGGAAAAATTCAGGAATCACCCGGATTGGAAACGGATGTCCGCATTGCCCGAATATGCGTATACGGCGACTGATAATCAAAGTATATTCCTCTCTCCGATGTCCTGTTCGCAATTATAAAGCCGGAAGATATTCATAAAAATATCATTCTTTGAAACTCCCCGGGACGACGGCCGTTTTCTCATGTATACAATATCCGGTAAAAAAACCGGTGGCGGCTCCGCCAGAAAGATTTGTGGATATATTGGAAGGAGGCCCTCCAAACATGGGATTCTGGCCGCGCATCTCCGTACTGCATTCGTTAATGAATGTATAATATCCTTCTTCTATATTTAAAATCTGCAGTCGGATTCCGTCACCCGGAGATACGGTATAGTCCTCATTGAAAGGACTATCGTCATCTTCGTTTTTCTTAACGGCATTCTTATCCGTATTATCTTCAAAATAATAAATCGCATTTTCCACGTACGAGCCATTGATAAACTCATCATTCGCAACGACATAATCACTTATCCGACTATTGGTAAGAGTATCGTTCACATAAAACCTGAACAGATAAAAATCCTTTGTTTCAGGTGAATCCTGCATGTATATATTAAGGGAGAAATGTCTGTAACCCATAATCGTAACAGGCTTGACATTTATGGAGTCGACCGTAAATAACGGCAGTACAGTCGTCACGGCTTCATAAGTCTCCTCCGTTCCGTCTTTATCAAAGTCAACATTTACAATAAGATGATACGTAACTCCGGGACGCACGTCAAAGCCGGCATCGCTGAAATAATATCCGTTTTCTCCATATAACAGGGTATAATCATGTCCTTCGGAATCTTTTATCCGCACATCGGCATCCGTAACAAGCCCGTTTTCCTTATCATCAAAATAAGGGGAAGAGCTTGTTATCCTGACCGACTGATTTTTATGTTCATCACTGAGACAGCCATATATGACGATAACAGGCTCACTGTCACGCGTATTGATATCAACAGGCGCCGTACACGAAAAAAATGCGGCCGTTAAGAATACATATACCGGAAAGGTTGAAAATCGACTCTTCATATAATTCAGAATTTAAAGTTATACGTTACGGAAGGCACTACGCCGAAAAGATACATCATTTCCGCGTAAGGAATGCCCGTATCTTCATTTTGACTGTAAGTTATCATCCATGGATTTTTCTTTCCATAGGCATTATAAAGTGAAAAATTCCATTCCCCGCGCCAGCGTTTTTTCGAGTCGGGCCGGGGGATATATGTGAATGACATATCCATACGGTGATAATCCGGATATCGATATTCGTTTCGTCCCGAATAAATCGGGAAATATTCTCCGTCAATCTCAAAGCGTCCCGAAGGATATGTCGTCGGATTGCCGGTCGCATAGACCCATATCAGGGAAAAAGAACATTTCTTCGACAGTTCGTAATTCGTCACAATATTGAAATTATGCGTTTTGTCGTAAGGCGAAAGGTAGGTCTTCCCCTTGTTGACACCGGGAATTGTACGCTCCGAACGGGATAATGTGTAATTAACAAAACCGGTAAGGCGTCCTTTGTTTTTACGTATCATAAATTCGATCCCATAAGCTTTGCCTTTTCCCGTTCGGACTTCGCCTTCCAGCTTTTTATTAAGCATCAGATTTGCATGTTCGGCAAAATCAATCACATTTTCCTGATTTTTGTAATATAATTCCACCGACGTCTCATACATATTATCGGCCAGGTTACGAAAATAACCGGCAGAAAACATATCCAACACCTGCGGTTTTATATTCGGGCTTGCGGGAAACCATACGTCTAACGGCGAGCCGGAAGCAGAGTTATTCGCAAGCTGCATAAATTGCACATTATGCAAATAATTACCTTTCAGCGACGAGTTTCCGGACAGATGCAATACGAAACCGAGACGCGGCTCCACCGCCACATAGGTATTGTAAATTTCACCCGGCTTATACACCAAAGAATCCGTAATGCGGTAATTCTCACTGTAACGATACACCATCGCTTTCCCGATATTCTGGAAAGCAGACAGTCGCGCCCCGTATTTAACGCTTAGCTTTTCGGAGAACTTCTGCTCGTTTGAAAGATAAACACTGTGCTCAAGTGCGTTCGAGCCTTCCACTTCATATTTTATACTCGCTGCCTCTCCTCCGGAAGAAGTATCCATCTTCACAAATCCGGGCCGGAAACGATGCAAAATACTCGAAAGTCCGTACGTCAGGTTCCACTTCTCACTGATGGAATGTGTCATATCAACACGCAGCATATAATCCGTTATGCTTGATTCCCACATAGCTTTTGCACTTTCCAATTTCGATTGAAGGCCATAATCATAATCACTGATATTAAAACTTACTTTAGATGATAACATGTCGGAATAGACATGCCTCCACGACATGGAGGCGGCGCCATTACCATATTGAAAGTCACCCGGTTCGGCGCCAAATTTATCTTTCCCGTAATAACCGTTGATATCTACAATATCCCGATTGGAAAAACGGTGCGTCAACTTTGCATTGAAGTCGTAAAAATAAATGGACGACTTACGCAATGCCTCATCCGACAACAATTTAAGGAATAAATCCGCATAGCTGCGCCGCCCGCCCAAAAGCCACGACGTATTTTCCCCGACAGGCCCCTCCAGCGTCAGCCTGCTGAATATCAATCCAATACCGCCTGTTGCCGTTATTTGTTCGGGATGGTCGTTTTTTGTTCGCACCTCCAACAACGACGACAGCCGCCCCCCGTATTTTAAAGGCATATCTCCCTTATATAAATCAATTCCGCTCAGTACGTCATTATTGAAAATAGAGAAAAAACCCATAAGATGCGAAGCGTTATAAACCGTCGTATTATCAAGAAGAATAAGATTCTGGTCCGGCGAACCTCCACGCACGCTGAATCCTGTCCCTCCTTCCGATGTCGTCTGCACACCCGGCAAAAACTGTATCGCTCTGATAATGTCTACCTCTCCCATCAACGCAGGCATCCGCTTAATTTCCACAGCGCTAAGCTTCTCGACGCCCATATTCAGACTTTTCACCCGTTCGTCCGGCGCCGTGGAGGTCACTAAAACCTCATCCAACTGGGTATTGTTATCAAGAATAAAATCTACCGTCTGACTTCGATGCAGATCGATCTTCTTACTTACTTCACCAAAACCCACATACGATACGGATATCACGTACACACCCCCTTTATCAAACAGAATCGAATAATTCCCGTCCTCACCGGACAATGTCGCTAATGATACCTCTTTCACCTTTATAAGCGCCGACGCCAGAGGTTCGTTAGTCGAGCGATCAATCACCCTCCCTTTTAATTCAATTTTTTGCGCAACACCTGTAAAAAAAAATGAAAAACACAGAAGTAACAAAATGCTTTCTCTTCTCATCATCCTTAAATTAATATCAATAATATCCTCTTAATACATGCCGACAAAAAAAAACCGCCGCTCGGCCAAACCGAAGACCGGACAGTAATTCCTGATCATACAAATATCGGACAAAATTACATGAAAAACTTCGACTTTCCAAAAGTATGCATGAAATTCCGGCAAGCTGCGGCGCCGGTCAGGTTGCGATGAAAAAACTTTTTTCATTCGTACGCGCTTGTAAATCCGGAATTTTCATGTAATTTTGCGACCGCAAATTAACATAAAACAAAAAAAACATCATGAACGTTAAACAAGTTTTAGAAAATCTGAAAAGAAGATTTCCGAATGAACCGGAATATCATCAAGCCGTAGAAGAAGTTCTCAGCTCTATCGAAGAAGTGTACAATTCTTATCCCGAGTTCGAAAAAAGCAATCTTATCGAACGCCTCTGCATCCCCGACCGCATACTCTCATTCCGCGTAACGTGGGTTGACGACAAAGGCAACGTACAAACCAACATTGGATATCGCGTACAGCATAATAATGCGATCGGCCCATACAAAGGAGGATTACGTTTCCATGCTTCGGTAAACCTTTCAATTCTTAAATTTTTAGCTTTTGAGCAGACTTTCAAAAATTCATTGACAACGCTTCCCATGGGTGGAGGTAAAGGAGGATCCGACTTCAATCCGAAAGGAAAGTCAAACGCGGAAATCATGCGCTTCTGCCAGGCTTTCATGACAGAATTATGGAGACATATCGGTCCGGAAACGGATGTTCCGGCAGGAGATATCGGCGTTGGCGGACGCGAAATCGGTTTTTTGTACGGCATGTACAGGAAATTAGCCCGCGAAAACACGGGAACGCTTACCGGAAAAGGAATTGAATTCGGCGGTTCGTTGATTCGTCCCGAAGCTACCGGCTACGGAAATATTTATTTCCTTATGAACATGCTGAAGCGGAAAGGTATCAACGACCTTAAAGGACAGGTTATAACCATTTCCGGGTCCGGCAATGTTGCTACCTATACGGCCGAAAAAGCGCTGGAATTAGGAGGTAAAGTGGTCACTTTATCCGATAGCAACGGGTACATCTACGATCCGGACGGCATAGACGAGGAGAAACTTAAATTCGTATTCGAACTGAAAAACGTATATCGCGGACGAATAAAAGAATATGCCGAAAAATACGGATGTAAATATGTTGACGGCGGACGTCCGTGGAGTGAGAAATGTACAATCGCATTGCCGTCGGCCACACAGAACGAACTGAACGGAGATGATGCCGAAACGCTTATCGGAAACGGATGTTTTGCTGTTTCCGAAGGAGCAAACATGCCTTCTACTCCCGAAGCAATAGACGTATTTCTGAAAAACAAAATCTTATACGCCCCGGGAAAAGCCGCTAATGCGGGAGGCGTTTCCGTATCCGGCCTGGAAATGACCCAAAATGCCATTAAGTTAAGCTGGTCGCGCGAAGAAGTAAACCAAAGACTGCAGGATATAATGAAAAATATTCACGACGCCTGCATCAAATACGGAACTGAAGAAGACGGATACGTTAACTATGTGAAAGGCGCTAATATCGCAGGATTCATGAAGGTTGCCAAAGCAATGACGACGCAAGGTATTTTATAAAAACATGTCATTTTATATATAGCAAAACGCTTTATAAAAAAAACGACATTAATTTTAAATATCCAAAATAGAAGAGGCTGTCTAAAAAGTATAGGCAGCCTCCGTTTATATGTTTCCGGGAGATTGTATTCGTTCAAAGGCGCTTGATAACCTGACGGCTTGATAACAAAAATGATATTATCGTTGCCAACAGGCAGTTGATACTTACCCTTAGCGTCGGTCAGAAACACCTCCTTCCCGTTGGATACGGCCGTTTGAGCGATACCTTTCTCATTACGGTCTTTCTTCCCGTTACGGTTCAAATCTTCATACACATAGCCCGTAACCACTGTTTGTCCCCATACCGAGGATATGCCCCACAAAGCACACACGCAAATCAATGCATATTTCTTCATTGTTTTATCGATTTTATATTGTTAAAAATATATGACTACTTTTCCATTTTACACCGTTCCGGTAAATTTATTCTATCATCAGCAACGCTACTGTGCCGTCTACACAAGCGTAGAGGCAGGCGGCGTTCGACAGAGGGCGGACGGTGTTGATGATGGAATTGGAAACTTTATGTCGCCAGAGGAGCGTTCCCGTCTGTGAGTCGACGGCAAACAGTTCGCCGTTCATCGTGCTGCCGAAAACTATGCCGTCTTTCTCTTGCGGCATTGACGGGGCATTGTCGGGTCCATGACCGATACAGGTAGCCCATATCTGTTGGGCGTCGGCGCTTGTTGTCGAGAAACAGACGATACTGTCGCACATTGTTTTCGAGAATATCCGTTTTGCGTCGCCAGACAGCCCAACCGTTTCGCGTACCATCGATTGGTCTGTCCGCCAAACGGTTTTACCCGTCAACAAATCTATTGCCGTCAAGCAGCGGGCAGGGTCGGCAATAAATATTTTGCCATGAGCGGCGGCAGGCCATACGGCGGCAGGCGAGTAAAACATGCCCGGCCGTCCGCCGTTCCAGCGCCAAACGAGCGTACCGTCAGCTTTATTCAAGGCATAAAGACAATTGTCCCACGCGCCGAAAATCACTTTATCGTCGATTATCAGAGGGCGTGTTTCGATATATCCTTTTATGCTATCGTATTGCCATCTTAACTGTCCGTTATTCAAGTCGATCGCTCTAAAAGCGCCGTCGCTTGCTCCGATATAAGCCACTCCATCGGCGATAGCAGCCGCTCCCAGTACAGGACGGGCAGTTTCGAGTATCCACACCTTCTCGCCTGTGGCAGCGTTAAGGCAGTATATATGCTTGTCGGCCGAACCAAACACGATCTTACCGTCACCTGTCGCTGCCGTTCCGATAATTCTGCCGCCGCTTTCGTATCGCCACTTAGCGTTGCCGGTAGCGACGTCAATACAGTAGAAACAGCCCCTGTCGTCGCCTATATATACGTTACCGTCAGCCTCGACAGGCGAAGCAAAGATAGCCGCCCCCAAATTTTGACGCCATTTGTCTTTTACAAAAGGATACCGACTGTTGATTGAATAATCGGGACGGACGTATCCGCAACCTGTAGTATCAGCGTTGTAGTACGTCTCGTGCAGCGAATAACCGCCGCGCCACTGTCGCTCCGGCGAACCTGCAATACTTTGATATGCCATGATGGAGTCGGCCGTTACATCGAATATGGTATATCCACCCGCCGGTGCTTTGCCGCGCAGGACCTGACGGTTGACAAATGTCGGAATGCCGTCGCAGAACAGCAGCCTGTCCGAGTGATGATGACCGTTCAATATCGCCCTGATGTTGTATTTCCGTAGCAGGTCGGTTACCTCGTACCAATTGTCGACATCTCCCTTTTGAAGCGGATAGTGAGTTGTTATTATCACGGGACGCGCACCGGCGCCATACGAATCCAGATCGCGTCTCAGGCTATCAATGTCTTGAGGTACGACATGCCCGTCGGCCATCCGTATGACAGGGCCGGTGTTAAAGCCAAGAAACAGAAATCCGTTGTATTCAAATCGGAAATAATCATCTCCGAAGACAGAATAAAAATCGGTTGCACCCGATTCGCTCCACTTTGTGTCGTGGTTACCCGGAACGATGTAGTAAGGGATGCGGAGACTGTCGAGTATGTTTTTGGCCGTTTGAAGCGATTCTTTGTCGCCTGCATCAGTAATATCGCCTGCTACGAGAGCAAAGGCAAGTCCCTGAGTGTCGTTGATTTGATTTACGACCCTGCGCAGGTCTTCTTCGGCAGTGGCCGACCGGCTGATGTGCAGGTCGGTAAGGAAAGCGAAACTGAATGGTTTGTGCGATTCGCAGCAAGCCGTCGGCAACAGACAGGCTGCAACAAGCAGCAACAGACCGGCTTTCGGCAACAATAAATGTCTTTTCAAAAAGGATTGTTTCATGGGTATATCAGTTTCCATCGTTAGTCGCACCATTCCCCCATCCGGCATTTTGTACAAGATTGGGATTGTTTGTCAGAGCCAAAACGGGTATCGGGTAATAATATTGTTTGTCACTCCATACTTTCATGTTGTCGTTGTGGGTAAACCAGGTCAGGTAGTATCCGATTCCATTGCCGGCTTCGCGTATTTGGATTGAAGGCGAGGCAGGGTCAGCGCTAACTTGTACCGTAGCGCATGTGCGTGCGTCCGCTTCACCGATAGCTTCTTTAGCGGCATTCAACCCGTCGGTTGAAGTATAATATATCACGTCGTATGTGCCGTTTTTATCCATGTCGAGCGCCTTATTAACAGCCGGAATATACATTCCCGTCCAACTCTTTTTCATCAGTTCGCCGCATTTCCATCGTCGCAGGTCGTCGAATCTAAAACCTTCGAGCAGCAATTCGACAGCCCGTTCTCGACGTATTTCCAGAATCACAGGGTCGGATATGTCGGGATAAAAGTTGTCTTTCAGGAATCTATCTGCCACTGTTGGTTTTGTATTCAGGCCTCCCGTGATACCTGCCCGTTTGCGCAGTGCGCCGATCGTATTCGCCCAGTCGGCATCCGTCAACGTTCCTTGTTCGGCCTTTGCTTCGGCATAGTTGAGCAGTATTTCGGCATACCTGAAAAGTTGAATCGCGTGTGTATTTTCGGTTTTTGTAT
>JAITBC010000299.1 GCA_031283785.1 Tannerella sp.
GTAGGTGTTGATATAACCGTCGGGCTGCTGTGCGGCGGCGAACTTGTCGATCCATTCGTCGGCTTTCCGTTCCAGTTCGGCGTCGGGATTATTTTTCAGTGTGTAGGCGATGCCTTCGAGCGCCTTGTACACATCCGAATCGTCGAAAAAGATGCCCGAATGTTCACCTTCGCCTTTTGCGGCATTCTCGAAATTCCGGATTCGTCCGGTCTGGTTTTCAATCTGGTCGATACAAACAGCCAGCGTAGTCGTCGCATGGCTATGGAGACGCGGCGCCCAGAACCGGTCGGTAATCTTCACGTGCGAAAAATCTACCGGAGTAATCATTTTGAAAGACTGCCGGCCGGCCTTTCCCGTTTTTCCACAGCCGGACAGTACGGTGCAGAAGAATATTAACAGTGCAATAATCCGTTTCATATGTATTGTTTTCATAACCCGTCCAAATAATGTTGTTATACGTTTTTTTTCATCAGTTTGCCGTCTTGTAAATCAGTTATCGGGTATTCCGGGATGGGAATATGGAAAAACGCAAGTGCCGGCAATGGCTCGCCATTATTCCGCTCCGTTATGAGGCGGCTTTGGTCTTGATACCATTCTACCTGGTCAAACGTTATATCGTCATGTGCATCAAGACAATACAACACAGCCCCCGTTTTTTCGGAATCAGAGGCCTGTATGTTAAGCACATAGTTCCCGTTGCCATAAATATCTTCAGGGCCGTTTTCCGTAAGGCTGTAAGGCAATTTCGACGCCACTTCAATATTTTGGGCGTAAGTCGGTCCGTACCGGTTGTCATGATTACCGCGCACGGCCGCCCATAGAATTTTAACTTCCGCAAACACGTTGCCCAGATTATGCCATGCCTCTTCCGGCTTTAACCGAATCACATCGCCTGTGAAAATCACAAAGTCCGGCCGTTCCATCGCAATCACACGCCTGATAAGCTTCATCACGCTGTCGGTCTGGAAACAGTTGCCGCGAATATGGGTATCGGTAAACTGTACAGTCCTGAACTTGCCGTTTTCACCGAACTTCAACACCGGCCTGTTCGCCGGCTGTGCTACGATCATTGCAGTAACGATCCATGCAAGAAATAAAATAGCTGTTATTTTTCTCATACTGTTGTATTACGTAATTTTTTCCCGGACGAAAATACAAAAAAAAATCGAATATGATACCTTTCCTCGGTAAAAAACTTTTTTTACATTGCATACGCTTTGATATTGCACGGTTTTCATCATGATTTTGTATCAATTTTTTTCTAAAACCGGTTCGTCGGCGATATTGTAACCCTACTTGAAAGAAATATTTTCCACAAATTCGTTCATTTTGACAACCTCGCGCGTCAACGGCTTGCCGTAGCGCGTCACATTATCAAACATCACCGTATTAATCGTATGTTCTTTGTCATACCCCTGAAGTTCCACCGTCATCGGCTCGCCGACAGCATGAATATTCCTGAAGGTGACGTCGTTGATGTAACCCCGTTCCCCATCACGTGAATAATAGCCTTTGCCGAGCCAGAGCGAGATGAGACGCACGGACTGCTCAATCCGTATGTTTTCAAAACGTATCCTGCTGATCACAGCCTTGTCGGAATGAAAGATACGCAGCGTCCACTCGCGGCCTACATCGTGTATCACATCACAATCCTCAAAAACCACCCCGTTAACGTCCTGCCGCAATTCGGCGCCCAGGCTCAGCGCGTGCGCACACTGATTCCACAGCACGCATCCGTGCACGTGAATATCACCGGCAGGCGGCATACCGGTCTGTGTCTTGACGACCACCAGGTCGTCGTGGGTACGAAGGAAGCAGTCGGCCACCTCCACCCTCGTACTGCCGCAGATATCAATCCCATCCGAATTAGCGCGATAGCCTATCAGTTTGAGATTTTTGACCGTTACGCTGTCGGCGCCGTAAATGGGAACTGTCCAGCTGGGCGAATCACGGATAATTATACCCTCCAAACGGATGTTTTCGCTGCCCTGAGAAGTGACAATCATCTCACGGGCATGTGTCGTACAGCCAGTAGCATCGAGGATACCCCGTCCGCAGACGCGGATATTTTTCCCTTTCAGCCTGATAGCCGGCGCATAGTTTTTCAACCCCGAATAACCTGATACGGAGAACGGTTCTTCAGAGTCAATCTCAACTCTTACAATTGCGCCGGGACTGATGTAGAGCGTTTGATTGTCCTTCAGTTCCAGATGCGTAATCCGGTGTATGCCCGGCTCGAAAAAAAACACATCCGGCGAGTTCCTGTCCGGAATGTCCACATCCGGGGCGTCGGCAAAGAGATGCAGCGAATGGAAGATATCCTCGTTTACCTCCACTGTCAGATAACGCGGGCGATCCATCGTAAACGTGGCCGTGCGGCCGCTTACACGCGCACTTATGCCTTCGGCAGAAGGCAACACTTTCACCGAATGAATATCCTCCTTGTATGTCACTTTAACTTCTACCCTGCCTTCCATTTCAAAACAGGCAAAAGAAGCCATGTCATAATACAGTGCGGAATTGGCCTTGTCGTCCATGGCCTTGTCGCGCAATTCTCTTTCTACCGGAGCTACCCGTGCCTCATACACCGGCGCCTGCCTGCCGTTCACCGTCACCTCAAAGTCCCGGCTGAGCGTCTCTCCTTCGGGCGCCGGCGCAATCCATGCCTTGCTGCCTTCCCCCGTACAGGACAGGAACAGCAGGCCTGTCGCAAGTCCCGCAATCCATTTTTTCTTCATAATAATTTTCATTTTTAATTTATTCATACTTCAAACTCGCAAGCAATATTCATTTAAAAAGAAACTCCGCCGACCTTCGACATATACGGAAAAAGCCCATCCGCTGTACTGCGTATTTTCGCTACAAACTTAGATAAAAATACGTGATTTATAAGCGAGTTGCATAAAAAAATACCTTTCGTTTGTCGAGAACACAAGACCATCCATCGAATCAAAGACGTGTCACTTCGCCGGTATGAACGTCGTTATTCAGCTTTGAACAAACGGATCGTCCATGCAGAACAATGTATGGATATGCAACTGCAACGCTGCAATATCCGCTTGAGCAACTATATCTCAGACACATGTTCGCAAGCCATGCGCAAAGTGATCAAGTTCATTATAGAGGGAAATAATTTTGCTTTTTCGATATTTTTCTGCCGTTTTTCTTTATCTTTGCACCTTGGCAATCGGGACAATGGAGTATGATGGTTATTTTCATTTTGCAAATATACGACTTTTCTTCCTGATTACCATTTTTTTATGACAGCATACTTTTTACATCACTACCGATTTTTTTTTCTTTTATGTTTATGTCTGCCGGCATATGCCTGCGATGACAACAGGCAGGCAACGCAGCGACAGCGTATTTCCGATTATGTTGACCCTTTTATCGGGGCTACCACAGTGGGGTTCGAAGCGGGAAAAACTTTTCCCGGGGCGGCGTCTCCATTCGGAATGGTACAGGTAAGTCCCAACACGATTACCGGCGGCGATAACGGTAACGGTTACAGTTACGAACATACCACCATTGAGGGTTTTGCGATGACGCAAATGAGCGGCGTCGGCTGGTATGGCGACTTGGGCAATTTTCTGACCATGCCCACTACCGGTGAGCTCAGAGTCGTTGCCGGAGAATCCGAACAGCCCGAAGACGGCTACCGTTCGCGGTATGACAAAGCGACCGAAACGGCTAAGCCCGGATATTATTCCGTGCATCTGACCGATTATGACATTCGGGTAGAGACTGTCGCCGCTCCCCATGCCGGTATGCTGCGGTTCACTTATCCCGAAAGTAAAACGTCGCGGATACAGATCGACCTTGCACGCAGGGTGGCGGGCGCTTCGGCCCGGCAAACAGTGCGAATCGTCGATGATCATACCATTGCCGGACGTATGGAATGTACGCCCAACGAAGGCGGATGGGGCAACGGCGGAGGGAAAGCGTTATATACGGTATATTATTACGCACAATTCTCGCAGTCGCTGAAAAACACGGGCGTATGGAGCGCCGATATTCCCGAAGGTCGGACACGGCGATTGGACGACGTGGCAAGCGACGCCTTCCGTCAAATTGTTGCAGGCGCAAAAATCCATCGCAACGTCAAGGAGCACGAAGGGAAACAGCTCGGCTTTTTCATCGAATTTGAGACTTCTGCAGGCGAACAGGTGTTGATGAAAACCGGTATTTCGTTTGTCAGCGAAGAAGGGGCACGCAAAAATCTCGAAGCGGATATTCCTCACTGGGATTTCGACAAGGTATGCGAACAAACCCGTGCGCTTTGGGACAGGGAATTGGGACGGATTACCGTCGCCGGAGGAACGGAGGCTCAAAAGACAATCTTCTACACTGCTCTCTATCACACAATGATTGATCCGCGCATTTTCAGCGACGTGGATGGGAAATACGCAGGCGGAGACCGCCAAATTCATACCGCCGGTTCGTTTCGCAAACGGACGATTTTCAGCGGATGGGACGTCTTCCGAAGCCAAATGCCTCTGCTGACAATCATCTCACCCGACGTGGTGAACGATCTGATTAACTCGCTCGTTACGCTTGCCGGCGAAAGCGGCGAAGGATATCTCGAACGTTGGGAATTTCTTAACGCATACAGCGGTTGTATGGTGGGAAATCCTGCCATATCCGTTATAGCCGACGCTTATGCAAAAGGTATTCGAGGGTTCGACGCCGAACTCGCATGGAAATATGCCGTAGCGACAGGCAAACGCTTCGGCAACGAAACGAAAGGTCATTCGGGAAGCATCTCAAATACGCTCGAACATGCCTACACCGAATGGTGCACGGCAGAATTGGCGCGTATGCTGGGCAAAACGTCCGAACAGGAAAAATATCTCAAACTCTCTCAATCGTACCGTAATATATGGGACAAAGACGAAATACACTGGTTCCGTCCGCGACAGGACGACGGTTCATTTGCTCCCCTGCCTTCCAAAGGACGCCTGCAACATGATTACGGAAGCGTCGAGTCAAATCCCTACCAACAGGGATGGTTCGTTCCCCACGATGTTGACGGGATGGCGGAACTGATGGGCGGACGCGAAGCTGCTATCGCCGACCTGGACAGTATGTTTACAAATACTCCCGCCGATTTCCGCTGGAACGATTACTACAACCACAGCAACGAACCGGTGCATCATATTCCTTTTCTGTACAATCGTCTCGGCGAACCGTGGAAAACGCAGCGATGGTCGCGCTTCATCTGTGAAAATGCCTATAAAACAGGAGTAAACGGTCTGATAGGCAATGAAGATGTCGGGCAAATGTCGGCATGGTATGTGCTGGCTGCGAGCGGGATTCATCCGGTATGTCCGGGCGAGACGCGTTTTGAGCTGACTTCACCGCTGTTCGACAAAATTGTATGGAATCTTCCCAACGGAAAAACGTTCACGGTAAATGTGTCCGGCAATTCCCGGGAAAACGTGTATATACAGTCGGCGACACTGAACGGTCAAACATACAACCGTTGCTGCATCGACTATGCCGATATCGTGAACGGAGGTATTCTGGAACTTGTCATGGACGACAGCCCGAACGTGAAATGGGGCGCGGGGTTGAATTGAGCGGATACCTGCAAACGGTTATTTGTTGCGGACGCAACGGGTGTATATGTTCCATGTCTTTTCGGAGACAAAGGTAGGCCCCGCGTTGCTTTTGAGAATAGCACCCCTTCCGCCGACCCCCTCGGACGTACTGTATGCCGCATAGTATGCCATTGTGGACGAGCTGGATTCCGCCGTCCAGTATCCGTTAGTTATTGATATAAGGCTGCTTTTGCTCCCAATGTAGTCTACGTTTGCCATTCCATATTTGTCGTATCCCCCATTACTCCTGAAATATGAGAAGATACTGTGTATTTCCTCCACTGTCGGCAAGCGCCACAGGTCTTTGTTTGAGGGGTCAAGAGCAGCGCAACTGCGCGGATCTACGGTTGTATTTCGCAGTCCCGCCGGCGGGATGAGGATGCTGTTCGTACCTTCGGGCACGTCGGCCAGATTATACCAAGTGGTGGTAGAGGTGATGGGTATGTCGACCGGCCATACCAGCAGGTTGTTGACGACGTATGTAGAAAGGCCGGTTATTTTTGCATTATATGTTGTCCCCAGTGCATTGCGGAAGACGATAGTTGCTGCAGGCATTGCGGCGCTTGGACTGCTTTGGCGGTTCACGATCCTGAATGATACGTCTTCGCCGGCGGAAGTAATATTCAGACCGCCGGTTTTACCGATTAGTTCGGAGCGGTTGGTGATGATATCGTTCTGGTCAATCACATCAATTATTTCCCACGTCGTATTGGCGCGTACACCGAACTTTTTCTCGCTCCCGTCCATGAGGAAATAGGAAGACACGATGGGAATCAGATTGAAATCGAACTGACGGAGGAAAAGCGTGCGTGTCACAACCGTACTCCCGCTGATAATAGTGAAATCCAGCTTTGAAGCTCGGTGTATCACCAGATCGCTGCTCGTGTAAGCGGTGGCTGTGACATTGTATGTCGCCGCACCTCCATTAATTACCTCTTTGTTGCCGGGAAATCCCGAACCGCTGAATGCCACGGATCCAGAAGCACCCTGTCCGGCGGTGACGACACTGACGGTCACACTGTTTGCAACCGGCGTCCATTCCACATTGAAGCGTTTCGTACCGCCGGTGAGCGGGAAGGCAAGCTCGGTAATCTCCTGCCCGTTGTCGTCCGTGATCCGGATACAGGTGAGTTCTTTCTGAACGACCGTCACGCGAAACGACAACTGCCCTGCGCGAATGTAAAGGTAAGCCGTCCGTTCGCTCCCCGTCGTGTTTTCTTTTGTAAAGAGATAGATGTCTTTCGGCGTATCGGGCGAAGAAAATGCCGATTCGCTTACTGTGAGCCATGCCGCCGTGCCGGGCATACTGCTATCGTCTGTAATCTTTTCGATTTCCCATCCGCCAGTGACGCTGGTGCGAATCGTCAGCCGGTTGTCGTCCGTTTGCGTCGTTTGCGCACTGTTTGTAAATATAAACTCGTTTTTCGATACCTCCAGCGAGTTTTGCCTGTCAACGACAACGTCGCTCATGCCGCTGTCGTTCCATCCGGTAACGGTCGTTTCCATATCGGAACGTGTTGCATCAAATGCAATTTCGGGCGTGGGGTATCCATCGCCGGTGACGTCTATAACTTTCACCAAATAATGATGATTTCGTAACAGAGGCAGGAAAATGTCCGGTTGGTTCTTGTCGGTGAAGTCCACCCTGTAATAACTCGTAGCTCTTCCGCGATAACTTCCTCCGATCACCAGGCAGGTATTAAAGGGCATTGCCTGTCCCTTTCCTCCGGCCGGCGTTTCGTAGGCGTAGAAAAGAGTCCTGTTGAATATCAAAGGTGTATTTTCCGGGTAGCGTGCAGTGGCATAACCGCCCGGCATGGCCGGTTCGCTGGGGAGTACGGCTTTGTTGTCCGGCGGCCAGGTGTTCCTGTCCGGGACGAGCGCTCCCTGCGCACTGTAATTGTAGAGCCGTATATCGGTCAGTTTGAAATTCTCATTGTTCGTCCCTGCCGCATCGGGCATCACCTCTACTTCGATCTTGGCAACCATCCGGATCATTTTGACGGCATTATTACCGGTAAAATCCGTTCTGTTGTCAATGTGCCGGTTGTCCTGCTGTCCCCACATGGGGATAAAAATGTTATCTTTGCCGGGATTTGTTTCAACAAGCGCGTCGAGTACGCTTTCTTTCGTATCGCCGAAAGCAGCGCCGCTGTTATTGAGTATTTCCTGCGCATTGGCCAATACGACAATATCATATATGCCTGTGGGCAGGTTCACATGGAATGTTTTTTGCGTATTCGAGATAGCGTTGATATTATCTGCCTGTATTCTGTAGCGATATGTCCGGACTCCGTTTATTTCTTCAAACAAGAGTAAATGTACCATATCGACAGCTCCTTCGTCGGGGACGCTTTTTGTAGAACGTGTTTGCGTTGGAGACGAATACGGAGACGGAGACGGAACTACGATTGAAAAATTCACTTGCGTTTCGTTACCGGTAGAGGGCAGGTTGCTGCTGCTGTCGTCGATAATCTCCTTTTCCAAAACGCAGGCTGTACATGCATACAGCAAAAAGCACGGCAGAAAAACAGTCTGCATTATTTTTCGTATATTATATTTTTTCATTGTTCTTCTTTTTTATAATTGTGTAGTTATGCGTACAGGGTGTATAATTATTCTTTCTGACGAATAAACAGTGTTTTGACTTCCATATTGACGCCTGTGTAGAGGGTGAAGTCAATGCGTGTAAGCCGGTTGTTCGAAACAGGCATGCTTGTAATCGTATAGGATGCCGATCCGCCGGCGAGCGTGATATTGTTCGCCGGCAGTCCGGAGCCTGAAAAAGCGGTTCCCGGATTTGAAACAGTAACAGTCACCTTGGCTGTTACCGGCTTCCATATCACTTTGAAACTGTTTTTCTGTCCTCCCGCATAGGAAAAGTCGAGTGTCGTGATCTCCCGGAAAGTTACCGAATCTATCACTTCCAGTCCGAAACCGGGTGCTGTGCCTTGAATCACTTCTACACAATACCGTAATTTCCCGGAACTGATATATATGTAACCCGTACGTTCGGAGGAAGATGTATTTTTTTCGGTATAAACGAATATATTGACGGATACGCCGGACATAGCCGAAGATGTACTGACGGAAATCCATGCCGCCGTGTTGGGTATGCCGCTTTGATCCGTTATCTTTTCGATTTCCCAGCCGTTCGGTACGGTAGAGATGACGGTCAGTTTATTGCCGGCAGTCATGGCGGTCTGTGCATCGCAGGAGAAAGTCAATTGACTCGCCGACACGCCCAGCATGTATTTCCCGTCAAAGACGACGTTGTTCATGCCGTTTTCCGTCCAGCTCAAAAAGGCTGTTTCCATATTGACGGGAGGAGAGTTCAACGCTTCTTCGGGAGTAGAATAACCGTTGTTGCTTACGCTCACTATTTTTACCAAATAATAGCTGTTGCGTAATAAGGGAAGGAAAACTGCACGGTCGTTTGCCATTCCGACAAAATCTATCCTGTAATAAGTTATGGTTCCGCCTTTGTAGCTTCCGCCGACGACCAGGCACGTGTTGCCGGATAAATTCGCGTTATCGCCAGCCGGCGCTTCGCAGATATAAATAATCCGTTTACATTCATTTGCCGTTACGCCGTCGCCGGCATCGAATACCAGCGGTGCGGAAGCGGGAGCATAACCGCCGGCTACGGAGGGTTGCGTTGGTGCAACGGTAAAATTGCCTGCCGCCAAGTTGTTCATGTCCGGCACAAGCGCTCCCTGCGAACTGTAATTGTACAGCCTTACATCGGTGAGAGTAAAATCGCCGGTTGCAGACGAAGCGACCTCTATGTCTATTTTTGCCAGCATGCGCATCATCTCAACGGCATTTTTGTTGCTGAGACCCGTTCCTGCATTAATGTTCAAACGGTCGACCCGTCCCCACATGGGAATGGTATTCCTGTTCCGCTTGCCTGCATTTGTTTCGACAAGCGCCTTGAGGACGTTTTCTTTCGTGTCACCTAAAGAAATGTCGCTTTGATCGACAATCTCTTGTGCATTGGCCAGTACTACAACGTCGTATTCGCCGGTCGGAAGAGTAACGTCGAAGGTTTTTTGTGAAGCGGAAACCGTCAGGATATTGCTCCCGGACGCGTTAAAATAATAAGTCATGACGCCGCCTGTCTCCTTGAACATTAATAACTGTACAGAAAGGATCGAATTTTCGTCCGATTCGCTCAATGCTGCTGCACGTGTCTGCGTCTGCGTCTGCGTCTGCATCCTGGAGGAAATTACAAGTGAAAAATTCACCCTGGCTTCAGTCTCCATTCTGTTGACGTCCGTAACGATTTGTTCTTCCAGAGTACAAGCCGTAAAGGAAAGGCAGAAAGTGCACAACGGCAGGATGAACCGTTTCATTGCTATCTGTATATATTTAATATTCATCTTAAATTTTTTACTGTATTATTTATAAAAAAGTGTCGCGGAGTTTTGAAAAATCGAAGCGCTCCTCCGGACAGAGCGCTCCGATTGGTGTTTTTGTCGTTTAATCCTGTCCGAAGATAACGTCAGTATCTATGATTTCCCATTCCACCAGTGTAACTTCTACATCCACATCGATCGTCTTCATTTCAGGTTCAGGCTGGATGTTGGTATGAGAGAAATTAATATTCTTGATAGAATACACCTTGCCCGGCTCCAGATGAGTGATCTTATTATTCTGGTGAACCATGTTTTTGACGGTGAGATACCAAATACCGTTGTACTCCGTACCGCTATTCGTCTGAATATCGCTGACAGCGATTATAATATGAGGCGCGGTAAGCATGTCCGGCGGGGTGCCGGTTTTCGGAGCAAGCAGATTATATGCCCATGCGCCCGTCGTCGGAGTATACGTGTTTGCTTCGGTAGCATGAGGAACTCCCAGGCTTTGCCCCGCAGCGCTCCTGTAATCATATAAAATACCTTCGTACGTGTCGGGATAAGCTGTGGAGTTTCCGGCAAAATCGGCTATATCCGTGTTCTTTTTCGCAACCGCAGGCGCATTTCCCTCAAGCGTGATATTCTCGTAGTAGTTGTTTATAAAAATACCTTCTACTTTGAAAGATGAAATATCACTGCTGCCGCCCGTCGATGATATTTTTGCGATTTCAATACGCGCCACAATGGGAGATAGGCTGAACCTGGCAACATTCTTCGTGTTTTCAATCTTAATCGCATCTCCTCCGAATAAGGTAACGTTATGAATATCATCCTGTGTGGAAAAGGCAATCAGATTTTGCTTCAGATTTGTCAGGCTTACTCCTACTGCCGGCACGGTTATTCCTCCCCCGGCAGGTAAGTTGCCGATAACGTAAACGGATGTCGAGTGTCCCGGAACGTTTTCAATCTCTACGCCGCCGGATTGGATCAAAAGACTGATGTCCACTTCGGAATCGTTCATGGTACTTGTACCCGTCTTTATTTCCATCACTTTTGTAACATTATTCTGCGCCGAGACAAACAAAAGCCAACCATTGTTAAACTTGACTGTTTCCTGTGCGGCAATACTACTACCTTCCGAACGTGTAGTGGGTAACTTGCTCGCCACCTTCAGGGTCACGCTCTTTGAGTCGCTATACACTCCACTACTACTACCGCCGTTGTTCATATTGTCGACAATTGCATCCGTAGTACAACTTGCTAATCCGATAACCGCAGCCAGCGCTGCAACTATCACCTTTTTAAAACCTGTTTTTTTAAAATTTACTTTCATTGATTAATAATTTAAATAGTTTATAAATAAGAAAAATGTATATGTACATAATTACAAACTCGTCTTTAGATCTTAAGATGGGTGAGTTTTTATTTTCGAGTGCAAAGGTATGGACTTATTCGGCGGCAATTATTTGCAATATAGATACATTTGTTATCGATTTTCCTAATTGCAGTAAATATCTCCTGTTTTTGTACTTCCTGTCCTTTTTGACAAAAAAAACTTTGGCCGTTCGGTATTGATTTTATACCGAACGGCCGAGTATGTGTGTCGCCGCTATTCGAAGGTCACACCTTTTCCGTTGATTTGATATTTTACGAGGGTTACTTTATAAATTAATCGATTCACAGTTCCAGCCGTTAACGGAGCATGCCGAGTATCTCCTCTATCGCTCTGTCGAGTTGTGGGTCATTACCATACAGCCGATCTTTGAACGTGTTTTTTACGTAAATATCAGGCTTCACCCCCGAAAATTCCATGTCTTCGCCATTCAGGTTGTAACATCCCCACGCCGGGAGCCTGCAAAACGAGCCGTCGACGAGCATGCTTCCGGACGTAAAAATTATCCAGCGGTACGTTTCCGTCCCGACAAGTTTGGCAAGTCCCAGTGAACGTATGCCGTTTGAGGTAACTTCGGCGTCGCTCAGGCTCCGTTCGTTGATTAATACGATGAGCGGCTTGTCGCCCGGTGTCACGTTGGGATGCGTATTCTGCTGATGGTTACGGTATTTCCAGGTGAAATGCCGCTTGCGGCTCAAATATTCCAGGACTTCGTCATGCACGTTGCCGCCGTTATTGTATCTCAGGTCCAGGATCAGCGCTTCTTTGTGTACGGCGTCGGTAGCCATGTCGATGAGGAAGCGGTTCAGGGCGCCTTCTCCCATGTCGCGCATGTGATGGTATGCCGCGCGGCCCTGCGTTTTCCGCGTCACGCGCTCACGGCAATCATCTTCCCACGCCGTATAAAAAATGTTCGAAAGGCCGGAGGCAGGCATGGTATGGAGCGTTGCATCGAACGTCTTCCCTTGCCGGTTGAACGTCAGGGTGATTTCTTTTTCTTCTATCGGCGACGAGAAATAGTATTCTCTGTTCATGCGCCTGTCGACCGTCTGTCCGCGCACGGCTATCAGTTCGTCGCCCGTCTGTATCTTTTGCCCGACGACGTATGCCGGTGAATTTTTCAGTACGGATGCTACCTTGTAGGGCGAGTCGTTGTCGAACGTCAATCCGCACTCCGTCGTTCGCGCATAAGTCGGTTTACGCTCTTCATCGCCGTTGGACGTGAAGCCCAGATGCGACGAATTTAATTCGCCCAGCAGGTCGGTAATCATTGTCCTCAAGTCTCTTCTTGTTTTTACGTGAGGGAGAAATTCCGCATAAGCGTCGCGTTTGGCTTTCCAGTCTTTCCCGTGGAAACCGGGATCATAGAAATTTTCGGCGAGAAGCGCCCATACTTCGTAAAATATCTGATGGAACTCGTTGCCGTTCGTTTGGGAGAACTGATGCTTGATTTCGATTTTCTTCGCACTTGCTCCCTCCAGGTCTACGGAATAAATATCCCCGCTCTGGATTGCGTAGAGATCTTTCCCGTTATAGCTCGTCGATGAGGGGAACGTCAGGCCGGATATTTTTTTTGCCGGTTTCCGGTCGAAGTCGAGTAATTCCTGTACATACACACCTTGCGTACCTTCGTGATTCGACGTATATACAAGGAAGTTCTTCTTCCCTTTTCTGAGCGTCATGACAGTATTCTGGTTGCCTTTCGATTCGATTTGTTCCCACCGGCGCAGGATGTCGTCCGTATTGAGCGATATGCGAACAGGCGGGTCGGTCTTTTTGGCGGTGTCGGCGCTGAAGAGTTCGTCGTATTTGTCCGTGAAATAGGGGGTGTCCGTATAATCCAGCCTGATACGGAAAAGATTGCCGGCAGCGCCTCCTCGCGGGAAAGATGCATTGTAGCGGTTAGCCGTGAGGTAAAGATATTTCCCGTCGGACGACCATGCCGGACTGTTTTCTGCCGAAGCGCTGTTCGTCAGGTTAACGACTTTGCCGGACTGCAGGTCGTAGACGAAGACGTCACGCTCGAACAGGTTCATCGCCGTATATGCCAGGTACCGGTCGTCCGGCGAGAAACTCATGCTGTAATTCTGGAATGACCAGAATTCGTTTTCGGAAAGCGTCTTTACCGCATCGTCGTTTACGGTAAGGGATTCCAGCGCATTGCTTCCCGTCACAAAGGCTATCATGGCGTAGTCGTTGCTTTGGGTCAGGTTTTTCACCATCCTGTCGGGCGTATATACGGGCTGTTCCGCACGCGGATTGTCGGCCGGGATTTTATACAGGTTGTACCATCCCTTGCGGGTGCGTGTATAATAAAGCGTTTTGTTGTCTTTCGACCATTTTATTTCGACGACCCGTTCTTTGGCGTCCGTGGGTATGGACCGGATGAAAAGCCCTTTGGTATCGCCGACGAACAGGCGTCCGCGCGATACGAACGCCAGCTTTGTGCCGTCCGGCGAGACGGCGTTTGCCGTTATCCGTCCTTCGACGGAGTAGGAGTTGGCGATGTCCGGCCGGTTGTTTTCAAAAACCCTGATGACGGGCATCGTGGTTTCGCCCGTCTGCGTATCGTAAAGATGGATGAGATAGTCTTTTGTGAAGACCACTTTCCGGCCGTCACGGCTTACTTCGGGATGTTGTATACCGGTCGCGAACGAGGTCAGTACGCGCGTTTTCCCGTTTTCGAGCTTTGCGATGTTATATTCGCCGCCGGCTTCGTCGGTAGCCCAGTAAAGCGTGCCGTTACGGTCTACCGAAGGCCACAGGTCTTTTCCCCGCGAGGTTGTCAACTGTCGGTATTCCTTTCGCGAAGGATTCCACGACATGATATCCGGATTATTTTCTCCCTTGTAACCTTTGCGGGTGGGATAGTTATATCCCTCGCTTGCGTCGTTGAAGTAAAACGTACGGTCAACGGGATTTTCGACCAGATGGGTGATCGTATTAAAATAGCCGGTGAAAAGGCGTCGGGGCGTGCCGCCTTCGATGCTTACGCTGTAAACGGTTACATTGTTGTAGCGGTTCGACTCGAAATATACATGCCTGGAATCGGCCGACCAGGAGCAAACGTTGTCCGATGCTTCATGGAAAGTAAGCTGCCGTATGTCTCCGCCGTTTGTGGGGGTGACGTACACGTTATTGTTTCCCTGTTCGTCGGACGAGAAGGCGAGCCATTTCCCGTCGGGCGATACCTTGGGAGCGGTCTGATAGCCGGGCATTGAAGTCACGCGGGCTGCCGCGCCGCCTGTAGAGGATACTTTCCATATGCCCCCGTCGTAGCAGAAATAGATTTCTCCCGCATCCGGCGCGAGCGACGGTTGAGTGGTAAAAAACAGGCTGTCCTGCGACTGTGCAAGACATGGAATTAAAACGAAGATGAGTAATAAATATTTTTTCATTTTGTCAAGTAATTAAAAACTGTTTTCGGGAAAAAAGGAGGGCGTGTCAAAAGTTTGAACACCCCTCCTTTTCGTATATTTTCTTCGGGCCTTACATCTGTGAGATCGTTTCCAAACATTCGAATCTCAAAGACTTAATATTACTTTCGACACAGCCCTGCATGAGAGTTATTCTTTTTCGTATCCTTCGTTTTGCTGAAGATTCGGATTCAGCTTAAACTGGTCTAACGGTATTGGAAGGATACAGCGGTAAAAGTTCCAGTCGATGTCGTATCCCGTAGCGGCGTTATAATGATAGCCGCCGCTGCGACTGAAAGAAATGCCGTTGCGCAACAGGTCGAAGTAACGGTGTCCTTCGCCGACAAATTCCTTCCGTCGTTCGTCCAGTATGCGTTCGAGGGTAAAGGCTTCGTCCGTCACGCTGTTTGCCGGGTTACCTCTTTTTACGATTACGTTCAGATATTCGAGGCCGGCGGCACGGCGCGTCGCATCTCCGCTTTTGAGCGCAGCTTCGGCGGCGATCAAATAAACTTCCGAAAGCCGGATGATCGGATAGTTGTTGTCGAAAGCGGCTTGTCCCTTGTCTCCGGAATATTTGGCCAAGTAGGGCGCTCCGTTGCCGTAATAGCCGACGACGCCGTTGCGGACATCATCAGGATCGCTCTGTATAAATGATTTGAACTTGGCCGTCAGCATGTTTTCGGCGTAACCGTTCGGGCTGTACATGTAAGCAAGTCCGTTGCGCGCCGGATTGTCCATCGACGTATTGAATATTTCGAGCAGCGATTCCCTGTCGAAATTTGTCCCGTTCGAGTTGTATGCAAACGCCGCCAAATAGTTATCCGTAGTATATAACTGGTACAGGCCGCCGTTTTTCAGTTCTTCAATCAGGGCCGCCGCCACCTCGAACGCCTTGTCGTTTTTCTCCCAGTACAGGCATGCGCGTGCCAGCAGTGCGCGTGCGCCGTATGCATTCATCTGGTTATAGTCATTTTTGGCTTTTGACATCAGTGGAATAGCTTTTTCCAGTTCTCCGACAATAAATTTATAGGTTTCATCCACCGTATTGCGTATGGGAATATCGTCTATATCCAGCACTCTGTCTATAATCGGCACACCCCACGACTGACCGTTGTCTTTTCCGAAGGGATATCCGAATACCTTCACCAGGTCGAAATGCGCCATCGCCCGCAGTGCCAGTGCGTGTCCCTTTATATTATTGTTAACGGTTTCGCTCCCATCCGTTACTTTCCCGTTATTGATAGCTTCGATGATGGAAGATGTGTTTCGGATTACTTGCAGCGGACGTAGCCACATGTATCCTATGGTGGTCGAAGCGCTGTTCAACCGGGGATGGTCAAATACATACAGGGAATACGACTGCTGATTACCGGCGTCCGACTGTACGTCGTCGCCGCGAATGTCGCCGTAGATCAGGTAAAACTGATTGTAATAATACGAATTTTGCATAATATCGTAGCATCCGTTAATCGCGCTTTGTGCCGAAGCGACGCTTGTAATCGCTTCCGACGTGGCAATCTCGGTCGACGGCACAGTGTCCAGAAAGTCGCTGCACGACGGCAACACTGTCGTCAGGCAGGCAAGAATACATATTATATTTATATATATTGTTTTCATAATAAGTCAATTTTTTCAACAGTTAATATTAAAAGTTCAGTTCGATACCCATAGAGAGCGTTTTTGTCGGGGGTACATTCCAGTTTACTTGCGGGCCAAGCTCCGGATCGTACTGGTCGTATGCCGCCCATGTGAGGAGATTATTCCCTGAAAAATAGATTCTGGCTTTTGTAAAACCCGGAGAATTTAGCCATTGTTTGGGAGCGGAGAGGCCGAAAGCCAATGTTTTCAGGCGCAGGTGATCGCGACTGTGTACGGCGCGGGAAGAAGT
>JAITBC010000312.1 GCA_031283785.1 Tannerella sp.
CTTAACTTGATGACATTGGGTTAAAACGGACGGCAATGTGGGGGGATTGGGCTAAAGCCCTGCGGAGGCGCTGTTGCACTTTTTTTTCTAACCTCTAACCACCTCTTTATGCATAAAACAATACCGCGTATATAAATCTTTTTTTGAGGCGCTATGAAGAAATCCGCACGTGCGGATTCTGTGCGGAAGCGTCCGCAACGCCGCGCTTTATACCGCGTGCAGTATAATGCCTGTCCGAATCAGCGGATAAGCCAAGCTTGCATCGGAAATTTGTGTCGGTTTCATAAAATATTTTTCGTTCTTATTTGTCAGCATAAGTAGAGAATAATCTCTATGGATCATTGAAAGTAAAAACAGTAAAGTAATGAATGCAGTCTATATTGCTATGGGAATTGTGCTTCCGCTGTGGATTTTGGGCTATGTGTCCCGCAGGCATAAAAACAGGCATAAAATCGTTTGTGTTGTTGAAAGTAACTGCACCGGATGCGGGCGTTGCGTCAAAAGATGTTCCCACAATGTATTGGAAACGGTAAAAGATGAAACGGGAATACATGTCGCAGTGAAATATCCCGACAGGTGTACCGCCTGCGAAGACTGTTTGGGCAGATGTAAATTCAATGCTCTAAAATTAATTGAACGGAGATGACAGCTCATCCGATAAATATAAGTTGCGTGGAATGTTTCCGAACCGGAAAGTCTTTTTGCTGCGATGTACGCAGACTGTTTCATCAGTTGCGTATCCCTCCGCAAGAACAGATTCTATTATGGAATATGGCAGTTCAAAAGATGAATTGCGAAAGTTTCAAAGATATCTTGCTACTTTTACTGCAAAGCAAATCAAGGTATGGAACAAATTGGAATCAGTTATATAAACTAAAATCGAACAGTCGTGAATAGAGGTTTACATACTTTGCTCCATGTATTGACGCCCGAAGAGCGGAAAGAGTTTCTCCGCCGTCATCCTTTCGGATATGGACGCAGTTTCGGACACGGCTTTTTTGCACACGAAGAATCCAAAAAGAAAGATGGAGAAAAGGCTTAATTGTTTGATTACGTATATGAGGAATTTATTTTTTTCAAGAAAAGCCGTCATACTGGTTGATATTTTAATGATAGTTTGCCTTATCATTGCAGGAATTTACACCGATGACGGAATAATCGGCGAGTACTGGAAGTCATTTCACTGCATTACAGGTTTGGTATGGTTTTCAATGGCAGTCATCCATGTTGCGCAACACTGGCGTATGATCAAATCTTTCACACGGAAGAAAGTTATTTTCAGAAACAGGATAACCGCATTGACCCTGCTGTCATTTATCTTCATGTTGCTAAGCATATTGTTTTTTACAACAGGATTCAATGCGTCATTGTTGATGTTCCATCACTTCGCCGGACGTTTCTTTATGCTGATGTTCCTTATCCATACGATTCATAAATCAAAGCGTTTTATTGCTCTTTTCCGGAGATGAACACCAATAGCAGGGCTATATACTGCACGCGGTATAGTTTTGTGCATAAAGAGGCGCTGTTAATGGTTAATGATTAGTGGATAGGAGAGGGCGGTTGGCCGGAAAGCGGCAGTTGGAGGGAAAGGCGATTTTTCAAGCCGGCAACGCGTACTTTCCATTTGCAAACGCGCGTTTTCAAGTTAGAAACGCACGTTTTCAAGTTAGAAACGCGCGTTTTCAAACCGTCAACGCGCGTTGGCAAGTTAGAAACGCGCGTTTTCAACTTAGAAACGCGCGTTTTCAAGTTGGAAACGCGCGTTTTCAAACCGTCAACGCGCGTTGGCAAGCCTGCAAAGCCGGCATTCGATGCTACAAACAGCAAACACCTGCATGACGCCGGAGAAACAAATGCCGATTGTCGTCCGTCCGAACGGAACGGACAATCCTACAATGAATCTGACGGGCGATTTGCTTTACTGTACCGTTAATTTACCGACGGCGGCAATCGACTGTTCCGTGACGACCTCCAGCCCTTTCACGGCTGTGGCTGTCACGGGGTCAATCAGGTAGATGTGCGGATATTCGTCGCCGGTGGTGACCGGTACGGCGATTTTTCCGTCACCGGCATAGGGTGTGCCGCCGATGCCGGTTATTTTATCGAGCGCAGGCAGGCCGGTCACTTCGCGGCAGGTCTTCTTTACCACATCCACGACGGCCAGGACGCTCCAGACAGCTTCGGTGGTCTGGTTCGGCGTGTTGTACATCTGTAACAGGAAATAGTCGCCCGTGATGTGCCATACTTTGAAAAGGTGGCGTCCGTTAGCCAAAGCCTGTATGTCGAAGAAATAATCGGGGTCGAAACGAGTCTCGCCCTTTTTGATGCGCAAGGCTCCCGAAGGTCGCGTCGTACGGCTGTCGTAAGCCGAGGAGAAGACGTAGACGTTGTCGTTGTCGTCCTTGGCCAGGCCGGTATGATAGCCGGAGCGGTAGCGACCGGTCGCATAGCTCAGGCGGTCGTCGCGCAGGAGCGTATAATTCAAATCCTTGTCGAAGATGGCTACCCATACGCTGTCGGGATAGGCCGTGACCGTACCGGCCGATCCGCCGGCATTCACCTCCGGCGTGGTACATACGCCCGAGAAGAATTTGTCCCCCACTTCAAGAATACCGGAAAGGTTAGCCATTTCGCCGTTGCCCGTGAAATTGCCGCCGGGAATCGTTTTCTCGGTGATGGTCTGTGTATTTACGTCCAGAAGATTGAACGAAAGCCCCGGCGATCCGTCGGGACGGGTGACGCTAACGGCCGTCACGATGTATTTGTCGAAATAGCCGCAGGTGGTGTAGCGCGAAGGCATCTGATAGGTGTTGAGCCGGCGCTGCAACTGACCGTTCCCGTCCAGTTCGTAGGCGGCGACTTCGGCCGGGTCGCCCTGTTTGTAGACCAGGTCGTAGGCGTATTTCGTGCCGTAGAAAATCCAGGCCGTGGCAGCTTCGGTCTCGATGCCGTTACCGACGGTGGTGATTTGCCCCGACGTGATGTCGTCGGTTTGCAGGATATACGTGCCGTCGGTAGTCGTGGCTACGACAACATATTGACCGGTTTGACCGGTCGGATGCTCCGGATCGGGGTCGGGCGTTTCGTTTTTGTCGCACGACGCAAAGGCCAGCAGCAAACCGGCTGCCGGCAATACCGTTGAAAAAATCTTTCTCTTACTCATTGTAATTACTTTAATAAATTATTTGCTGAAAAAATATCTGACTTTGGCAGAGAAACTTCTGCCGGGTTTTTGCAAGCTGAAATTGTCATAGAGCCGTTCGTCGGTCAGGTTGCGACATTCGAGCGATATGGCGTATCTCCCGTTTTGCAGGCTGTACGTCAGGCTGACGTCGTGCGAGAACTGCGTTGGAATCATATCCTTCGAATCGTATGCGCCGTTGACGCCCCAGCGAAGCGGGAATTGATAGACATATAGGGTATTATATCCGAGGTGGAGACTGTTCTCTTTCCTCCCGACACGGGCAAGCAAGAGGCTGAGGTCGCCGTTCCCGTACAGATACGGCACGTTGGGCACCCTGGAATCATAAATGGTGCTCAGGACGCTGGAACCGTTGGAACGATATTTTTCCCTGTTCCGCAGGTTCTGATAGGTGAAATTGCCGCCGAGCGTCAGCAGTCTGCCGTATGAATACCGGACTTCGCCCGTGTAACCGATGTTGCGGACATGACCGTGGTTTTCGTAAGCCGCCGTGTTGTGCATGCTTTCCACGACGCGACGGATGTAGTCCTTGATGTCGCGGTAGAGGAAACCGGCGTCGGCATAGACGGAATGATGTTTGCCGAAACGCTTGTTATAGCTGAGATTGAAGTTGAAATTGTCGCTGTGTTCGGGATTCAGGACGGCATTACTTTTCTCCAGATCTTCGTTGCCGAACAGCTCACTGGCCGTCGGCAGGCGGCAGGTCTTCTCGCAGGAGAGTTTGCATTGCAGGTCTTTCAGGAAATACGTCGTCGCGGCGCCATAGCCCGCCGTCGTAAACGTATTGGAAAAGAGCTGGTAATTGTAGCTGTTCGTGGAGGTCGAAACGTTTTTCGGCCCCTTGGTATATTGCAGGTAGTGTTTCCCGAAGAGGGAGACGTTCCAGTGTTCGCTGTAATCGAACTTGTAGCCCAGTCCGGCCACGTTCTTGAGGGTGATTTTGGGGAACGTGTCGGTGGCGTTGATGGTACCGGTCATGGCGACGCTATTCCGGCTCGTGCGGTCGAACGTGGTCACCACATTGTTGAAAGAGAAGTGATGGCGGTCGTTCAGCCGGTAACTCAGGTTAGCCGTGAGCGAACCGTTGTTGTTATAGTATTTGGCAAGCGAATAGTTGACCTCGCCCTTGCGACTGATTTCGCGGTAGTCGCCGTACCAGTTGTACTGTCGCGAAGCCGTATCGACATTCTGACTGTAGCCGAAGTTGATATTGGCCGTCACGTTCAGGTCAAGCCCTCTGGTGAAAAGGTCCCGCTTCAGGTACTGCACGGAAGGCATGAGGGTGGTTCCCTGCCTGAATCGTTGCCCGAAGACGATTTTCTGGATGTTGGAGTTCTGGATGTCGGCGCGGTCTTTACCCAGCGTAAGACCGAACAGCAGCCGGTCGGCGAACTTCTTCCCCACTACGCCGGCTTTTACGATCAGTGTTTCGTTGTGATAATTGTCGTGGAAGCGGCGCACTTTCTTTTCGTCGGGGCTGAATACCAGCGTTTCCAAATCCAGTACGGGAGTGTATACCCGGTAATTATTGTCGGAATAGTTTTGAAAAGCATTGATTTGGAAGGTAAGACCCTTTTCGGTGGTATATCCGGCATTGACGTAGGAGCGATGCGTGTTGAACGAACCGCAGGAATAGGAAGCATCCACAAAGGTGTTCCGTCCCTGACCGGTCACGATATTGACCGCGCCGCCCAGCGCATCGGCGCCGAAACTGATGGGTACAACGCCCTTGTAGACCTCTATCCGTTCGGCCAGATTGACGGGGATGTTGTTGATTTGAAAGGCCGAACCGAAGCCTTCCATCGGCACGCCGTCGAGAAAGAATTTCACGTGGCGACCGCTGAATCCGTTCAGCGAAAACTCGGTGCTGGAGCCTGTACCGCCCGTTTCCCGTATCCTGACGCCTGAAATGCGGTCGAGCGCATGTGCCAGGTCTAACGTTGTATTATGAAACGCCTTGGCGTTGATGGCTACTACGTTGAACGCCGATTCGTTCACCTGTTGAGCGGCGGATTTACCGGTGACAATCACCTCTTCCAAGTTTTCGGAAACGGATTCCATCGTGATATGAACGACCTGTTCCCTGCCGGTCAGCGACAGCGGCTTTTCCACGGTCCGGTAGCCCAGTGACCGCACCGTCAGGGTGTATTTGCCGGCAGGTGCCGAAAAACCGAATTGTCCGTTGACATCGGCCACTGCCCCCAGGTTGGTACCCTTCAAAACAACGGAGGCAAATTCGATGGCTTCCTTTCCGGTCGAAGTCACCGTCCCCGATAACCGGACTTTTTGTTGTTGTGCACAGAGTGGAAATAAACACACGAATAATACCACTGTAATCATACTGTGCAGACTCAATAATTTCATTCTACTTTTTATTTTTGTTTTTACTTAGCTGAATCCAGCTTATTTTCGGCTGCAAATTTCCGCACAAAAACAAAAAGAGGCAATCCCCATTTTTATGTATTTTAAGAACGTTTTTACCTGTCAGTAATGATACTCCAGTCCAAAAGGAGGTAGTTATACTGCACGCGGTATCATTCTATGCATAAATAGGTAGTTAGTAGCTAGTAGTTAGTAGTTAGTAGGGGGCGGTTGGCAGGCAAGCGGCCGTTGGAGGGAAAGGCGTAAAAGTGAGGGTTTCAGCGGACCACTTTGTCGTATCACAGAGCTACCGACTACTATTCTACTATCTACCAACTACCTGTTTCTGCGTAAAATCTCCTCCCTGCGGGATGTCTTGCTGCACTTTATTCTTTTCCCGTTCCTTATCACGACGAAGGGATGAAAAAGAAATTTCGGTATAAGCGCTTAGAGCGCCCCATTTAACGGGTTTATATTCTTCTTGCAGGTTAATATTCTACCATCCGCTTAAGGAGATTGTCGAATATCGTTTCCATGTGATTTCTCCTGTTGTACCTGTAATGGTACTCATCAAGACAGCTTTGCAGGTGTTCCTTTGAACAGTGATGATGT
>JAITBC010000333.1 GCA_031283785.1 Tannerella sp.
CTGTCTTTCTTGCCGACAGGCTTCGTTTTTAATCTCAAACCCTAAAACATTTGTATAAAATGCTTTTGATTTTTCGTAATCACTGCAGATAATAGCAACGTGATGTAATTTTTTTAATCTAATCATTTGTTCCCTGTTTTAAAAAGACGGTTTGCTAATCGACAGTTCTCTTCGTTACAATACCCAATGAAAGTACATTCAAGCCGTAATTTCAATTTTACAGGGACAAAGTTAGCATGAAATCCTCAATTATACACAAACCTTTAGATTTGCATTCGGATAAAAATTTCCTTCAAAATTTACAGGGACAAAGGTACAAATTGTTTGCCTGTTTCTTGCAAGACAGGTCTTTTTCTCGAATAAGAATAAAATCCTATCCCGGCAATGTATATTTCTACTATAATGTTAGTCGCATTAAATTCAGATGACTATGACATGTAGCTCAATGCGTTTCCGATGAATTGAAAACAGTTGTCCGCTACACGTCAACATTTTTTTCTCACTCAAAACACTTGTATATCTCACTTGGTTACCGTATCTTTGCACAGTTTCAACAATTCGGAAACCATGCAAAAAAAGAGTAACTGCGAATTAGGAGATTATATCGGCAAGACGATAGGTCTTTCTTTCACGGACAAAGGGTCTGCAAAAGACATGGTAAAAAGTTTACCCCGATACCTGAAAGAAGCATTCCACTTCTCTCTCGTAGAGATCGAGGAGCAGGATTTCTTATTGATGTTACCATCAACAGAGATAGATTTATCTGTTTCGCAGACAGTGAAGTTTGCAGACCAGATTCGCCGGCAAACAGGTAAGCCAACCCTCATCCGGTTTGAATCGCTGAATAATATCAGGCGACGAACCTTGATTAGCCGCAGGGAAAACTTTGTTGTGCCCGAACGGCAGATTTATATTCCTTCTTTGAGAATGTATCTAAACGAAGTCGTCGGTATCCGGCAATTTTCCGGCAGGGAAAAACTTTCTCCATCTGCCCAGTTCCTGCTGCTTTATCATCTTCAAAAAACTTCACTGGAAGGATTACCGTTCAAAGATATGGCAGAGGTTTTGAGCTATTCAAAGAAAACTATATCCGTAGTAGCGGAAGAACTTCAAAAACTGTCCGTCTGTGAAGTTGAATCCATGAATGAACGTAATAAGGTACTGCATTTTACGGCGAAAGGTCGTGAATTATGGGATAAGGTGTTGCCATTGATGGATTCTCCCGTGCAGAAGGTTTGGTACGCCGGAAAAGACATGCTTTCGGATAATCTGCCTTTATCCTGCGACACGGCTTTGGCTCACTATACCTTTATGGCCGGTTCTCCGCAAACGTCGCAGGCTATTGACAGGAAACGGTTCTCTGAATATCAAAAGGAAATGCAGGAGTTTTTACATCCTGAAGAAGGGGACGTCCGGCTGGAAGTATGGAAATACAACCCGGCGTTACTGGCAAACGGTCAATTTATAGACCGCCTGTCATTAGCGCTTTGCTACAAAAACACGGATGACGAACGGATAAAAAAAGAAATAACAAAACTGACAGATAATACGGCATGGCAGGAATCGACAGGCTAAGAGAGTATTTAAGCGGTTTCAACGCCAATTACGTGATAATTGGCGGAACCGCTTGCAATTTGAATCTGGAAGAGGCGGATTTGCAGGGACGTGCAACAAAAGACATAGATATGATCGTGGTATGTGAAGCGATTAGCCTTGAATATGTTCAGCAGTTTTGGCGCTTCATAAAGGCAGGAGGCTATAAAATCTGTCGGGTAAATATGGACAGCGGTGAAGTAAAGCGAAGTTACTATCGCTTCATTGAACCGGCGGATTTATCATTCCCCGCTTATATCGAACTGTTTTCAAGGGAGCCTGATGGCATTCGGACGCCTGAAAACGCCCATCTCGCACATATGAATATTGCAGAGGCATATCTGTCCGATTTCTCCGCAATTTTAATGGATGAGGACTATTATAAGTATGCCGTTATTCATTCAAGGGAAATAGAAGGAGTTCAGGTACTGGATAAAGATGCATTGATTGTATTGAAAGCCAAAGCCTGCGTAAACAATAAAAAGCGCAAAGATGAAGGACAGACGGTTCATCAGGACGATATTGACAAACACAAGAAAGACATCTACCGGCTCTCTTTCCTGTTTTCCGGCGAAGAACGTTATGATGTGCCGGATAGCATCAAGACAGATTTGAAAGACTTTTTTACAGAACTTTCAACAGACCCTGTCAGCACAAAAGCCATTGCCAAAGCGATGGGTGTAGTAGAAGTTCCGATGCAGGATTTCGTTCAACAGATGGAAAATATATTTCAGTTATAGATTATGCGCATACAATATGCCTCGGATTTACATTTGGAGTTCAAAGAAAACACTCTCTATTTACAGGAAAATCCTCTTCCTGTGAACGGGGATATTCTTATTCTGGCAGGAGATATTCTGTTATTCGGAAAAAACAAACTGGAGCAACATCCATTTTTTGACCGGTGTGCCGACCATTTTCAGGAAACATATATCATTCCCGGTAATCATGAATACTACAATGAAACGGAACTTTCCGACAGCCTTGCCGGTTTTGAATATTTTCTGCGTCCCAATGTTCGTTATCTCAATAACAGGCATATTTTGGCCGGTCAAACGGAATTGTTTTTTACAACGCTTTGGTGCGTTATTGATACTCTCCAGCTCTTGCCGGTGCAGACGGGAGTAGCGGATTGCCACCGAATCATCTATAATGGCCGCCGTTTTACCTCGCAGGATTACGGCGAAATCCATCATCACTGTTTTTCATGGTTGAAGGAATCGCTATCCACATCTTTGGCAAAGCATAAAGTGATCGTTACCCACCATTGTCCGACCGACCGGTTTCGCGACCCCAGGTTTATAGGGAGTACCATTAGTTCCGCCTTTACCGTGCGGCTGGATGATTTTGTAGAACAATGCCATGCCGATTACTGGATATATGGACACACACATTACAACAGTGGCGGCGCTTTGATTGGAAAAACGCAATTGCTTTGCAATCAGTTAGGGTATGTTCGTCATGGTGAAAACCGTTCGTTTGATGCGACAGCCTGCTTTGAAATTTGACTTGTTTCATAATAATTTGCGAAAAGATTGGTTTCTCTGCGTCCATATCAAAATAACGGGATTCGTGAAATCTTTGGTAATGTCATGAATTATCAGAATAAATAATTATCTTTGTGAGCAAAAAAGCGGAAAATAATGCTGCATACCACCGAGATTCAGTGTCCTCACTGTGGGAATAACAACGTGCTCAAGCAAAGCAAGACAGGCAACGGGACACAAAAACGGCAATGCAACGGCTGCAAAAAATATTTTCGGTTAGAATACCGTTACCGTGCATGGCAGGCGGGAACCAAAGAGAAAATAATCAAAATGACGCTCAACAATAGCGGGGTTCGTGATATAGGCAGGGTTCTGG
>JAITBC010000360.1 GCA_031283785.1 Tannerella sp.
GGGTCTTCCGACAGCCAGAAAGTTTCGGATTCCGACACGTCAAAACGGTCTTTCCTGTAGATTATGGCGCTGTATTCTCCCTGTGTTTTTCCGTCATACCGTCCGACGCCCAAAGTTCCATATTCGGGTAAATAATGTTTCAAATCCTCCAGCTGATGATGCAAAACTTCCTGTAAACCGGCGATATCTGTTTCGTAAAAACTGATGCAGGCGGCAGCAAATTCTTTTCGATTAGGCCAGGCATTAAAACTGTCAACAGGAGTATCCATCCTTATATTGAATGTCATTACATTCAAATTTAGTTTTGATTTCGATTGTCCGCCACAACTCATCATTGTTGTAACTATCAAACTTAGAAGCAAAAAACGTATTGTATTCATAACGTATGGCAAATTTTAATTTGTGCAAAAGTAATCATTTTTTTTAATCCGAACGGACAAGCCCACCCAACGGGACAATCAAAAACAGGACAAGGATTTTTTTCCAAATAATCGGTTAATTCTTTTTTTGAGGTGCTATTGGTGTTCATTGGCTTTCATCGCTGGCGGAGACGTCTTGAGCGGGCGTATTCCGGTCGGTTTTGGGCTAAATGATGTCGACTTTACGGATTCGGAAATTGACTTCATTTGCCGTATGGAGGTCGATATTTTTTGTGTCGAGGTCGGCTTTCGGGATGAAATCGTCCGCCCTCTTCGGGCAGTCGCTTGACAATTGACAATTCATAATTCCTCATTAAACTGCACGCGGCATAGTTTAGAGCATTGCCCGTCAGGGCAAACATATCAATAGAAAACACAGGTCGTCAACGTGCCGGATTGCCCGTCAGGGCATTCACCTCCCGTTTATGAATCCCCTGACGGGGAACAGGGAAAAGGGATGCCCGTTTTTCTATTGATATGATTCCCCTGCGGGGGAAGATATGCATCTGCACAAAATCATACCGCGTAAAGTATACTTTTTATACGGCCACGGGGGACGACTTCCGAGGAAAAAAGGATGTCCTTTATTGAATAGCGCCTCAAAAAAAGATTTAACCGCCTTTTTACACAGTTTTGAATCCGCAGGAAAAGTCGTATGGTTACTCTCTAAACTGTCGGATACGACAGCATAAACTTCGCCTGTTTCGGAATGTCTTCGCCAGTCCGTTTGAGAAAATGAACAAAATCGCTTGAATCGCACGGAAATTTATACTTAGACACATATATTTGCAGGTGATCCGCAATAAGGGGTAATGGCGTGTCGAATGGCCGTGGTCAAAAATAACATTCTTTATGAGAAAAATTATGCGTATTTATCTGCGTAAATCATAAGAATAGGGATGTTATTTTATTTGGTTGGAGGGTGTTGATTTCCATGATTTCCGGGGTTGGTATCGGCGTATTGCCCAAAGAGTTGCCATTCTGCAATTTGCATGTCGGCGGAGCCGTTTGTTGCCAGTATGTTTAGGCGGAAATAGGTGAATATTCCGTCGATAGGCACGGTGTAGCCATTGGTTTGTCCGCGTTCTTCAAATTCCGCATGGAATCTTTCGTCCAGCAGTATCCAGTTTTCTCCGTCGGCAGAGCCGGATATTTGCCAGTGCAGGGGATCTTTTGTGCGGTCGTTTTGCGCCGAAGTGAGGGTGTATCTTCTTAAATATAATGGTTTGTCGGATTTGTATTGTATCCGTGTTTCTCTGTTATTTGCGGTAACGGCGTAGGCGGTATTTTCGTTTTTATCGGTGAGGTTTGCCAGTGTTTCTGTTTGTGCTGCCCAGAGAGTGCCGCCGTTGGCGGTGATGTCGTTCGGCGTCAGATTTAATTTGTTTCGCCATTGTTTTATTCTGAAGAAGTGGGGTAAATAGATGTCGCCGGATCCGGGATATTCGTACCATGATATATCTCGGTTGTTTTTACTTACGGAATAGAGCAGTTCGCCGTCTTTGGAAAATTGTTGATGCAGTACCGGAATGTAACAGAAAAACGGGCCGGTGCTGATGTCTGCCGGCAATTCTCCTGCCTGTCTTTTATTCGTGAACGGGCCGGTGGGCGAGGCGGCGTCGTAGATGTACGTTTTTCTGCCGAAACAGGCTTCCTGTTCGAAGGCATAATATTTTCCGCCGTCTTTGAAGACGAATACCGGATTATTAATGATTTTATAGTCTAACCAGCCGGGGGTGTTTTCCCAGGAATGATTTTTGTCCCATTTTTTATTTTTAGCGTCATAAAATTCCCAGTCGCCGGCGAGGTCTCCTTCGATATTTCTGGCTGCGAAGGTAGCGCTTTCGCAGGTTCCGTGATTTTTTTCACCATACAGATATACTATTCCGTCGTCGTCTTTAAAAACGATATTGGCGAAAGCAATATCTCCCGTATATCGGTTTTTGATTATGGTTTTCAGGTTTAAGTCGGGGAGAGAAAAGACGGCGACGTCGCACGACACGGCTTTCATGCCCCAGGCTCCTCCTCCGGCGTTGACGACGTGTTCCAATACCAGTTGCAATTCGGGGATGCCGTTCCGGTAACAGATGTTTCCCCCCATTGGCCAGTACCATTCATCGCTTCCGTTGATTTCGTTGCCGTTATCGTCCTTACAGGTCAAAATCGGTTTTATTGTCCCCAATTTTTCTTTTGTCAGTAATTTGAAGGCGCTGAAATCCGTTCCTTCCTGTAACATTAATGCATTGCGGGGGAATTGGCTTAGTTCCGTTAGCCGGCTTCTCCGGGAATTAACCGTCCCTGTATGATAATCGCCCCACGTCCAAACGTTTCGTCCGTCCGGCAGCAGCGTTGTTATTCCGATGTCGCCGCCGTTCCATCCGTAATATCGCAGGAAAAGGCGATCGAAGTCGTGATCTTGGTAACAGGAGGGGTTTCGATTTCTGCCGATTAATTCCCAATCGTAATCTTTTTTTGCCGGAAATTCGTTCCCGAAAGTAACCGTGACCGGCACGGGAAGGCTGATGAAATGGTTGTTTATCGTGTTGGACGGATCGTCTCCCAGAGAATATTTCAGATTGAAATTGCCGGTTTGTTTTCCGGTGTATATTCTGACCTTGAAGCTGAATTTTGTCGCTCTGTCGTATTGGGTTTTATCGTATGACCGGCCTCCCCACCAATAATAACCATCCGGCGCTTTATGTTGCATATTCAGCGAATCGCTGTAAAATTGACACCAGGCGAATTTTCCGCAGACGGGTTCTTTGCCGTAAAATGTGATGGTAAAATCGTTTTCGTCGGCTATTTTCCATGTTTGGGGTAAAAGTATACCGAATAGATTGCGGGCTTCATAATTTAATACTTTCTCCGGCGTCCATTCAACGTTCATATCAAAATATGAATATGTTTGGGTGATTATCAGTTTTTCGGCAAACAGAACGGAGGGGAAAAACAAAATGAATAGAACTTTAAATCTTTTTTTTCGCATTTGCTCCTATGCTTTGCATTGCTTGCGGCTTTTTTCGCCGAGATAGCCTCCATGATGTCGTTTTGCATAGTCGGCGCATGTGAATCCTATTGTTTTCATGACGCTTACCACAAGCATGTCGCCTATGACCGTCATTATCGTCGTTGAGGTTGTAGGCGTAAGTCCTAAGGGGCAGACTTCCTTCGGCGCACCTGTAAGCAAGCAAACGTCGGCTGATTTTGCAAGATTGCTCTCGGGGTCGGAGGTGATTACGATAAATTTCACATTGGAAACAAGCCCGCGCGCCAGATCAATAAGTTCGATAAATTCGCGTGTTTTGCCCGAATTGGAAATAAGTAAAAGCAAATCGTTTTTGCACAGGATTCCCAAATCGCCGTGTTGTGCTTCACTGGGATGGAGGAAAAAGGCCGGCGTGCCGGTCGAACTGAACGTGGTTGCGATGTTCATCGCTATTTGTCCGGCTTTGCCCATGCCGCTCGTAATGAGTTTGCCGCCTTGCTTGTGCACTCTTTTCAGTATCAGCTCCACAGCCTTTTCGTAGGCATCCGTGACAGGTATATTGCAGATGGCTTCAACTTCCCGGTCTAATATTGACTTTAATTCTTCGCGTATCATTTAGTTGTTTTTGTTATAAAAATCTTGCAAAGGTAGCATAAAATCCTCAATTACACAAAACG
>JAITBC010000392.1 GCA_031283785.1 Tannerella sp.
GGTCTGATTTTCTATCTCATCCAGAATCTCCTGTATAACAGTGTTTTCCTTATTTATGGAAACTCTGGCATTCTGCGAATATACATTTTTCGCTATGATAGCAGATACAAAGACAAAAATATTCCTTATATATGAATAAGCAAGTAACACATAAGGCTTTTTATATCGTTCAAAAACAGACGAAAAAGCAGCGTAAGCATTTTTATTCCGAAACATAACGGGGCAAATATACAATTTGTTTCGTTAAAGTATAACGAATATTCCGTTACTTTTTATTTGCCGAATACCGGTTAATACGTGAAAACACATTTCTGTTCGCATACTTTGCAGTGTGACGCCGTCTTCCACTTCCTCGCCGATATTACTCACACAGACGAATAAACATGTCGGCATAACTTTTACAGTTGACGGGTTCTGTAAGGAAATGGGCTATAATAAATCCGGAGGTGTTCTCCAAAACTTTATTTATTAAACGCCGGATTACCGTTTTTCCAGAACACTTCCTTCTGCGACAAATACCACGTACGCCCTTTATCTTTATTTCCCTGAAAGAACAGACAGGTCCGCCCGTCGGTATCGGTGAAAATATGCGGATGGCCGGATTCGCTTTCGTTCCACTCGCCCGGTTTGCCGTTAGGAAGAAACGGTTCGGCGTATAACCTTTCCCAAGCCAATCCGTCGTTACTGACAGCCACGCCTATCTGCTGCGGACGGTTGTTATATGCCCCGGCATAAAACATATACATCTTACCGTCCCGTATCGTTATGGAAGCGCCTTCAATACATTCTTCTTCCCACGGTAATTCAGGATATAATACAGGCGCGTCCGTAGCCTGTTTCCAGTCTTCACGGTTAAAATCCGTATTTTCAGGCGCTATGGCAACGCCCAGCATTTGTATTTTAAACTCCGGGTCACGTGTCGCAAAATAAAGGTAGTATTGTCCTTTAAACTTGCATACTTCCGCATCGATAGCCCGTCCGCAAGTCCAGTCGCCGGCAGGACTGAAGATCGGATTCGTCGGATTACGTTCAAACCCTATCCCGTCTTCCGACACTGCATGACATATCGCATCATTACGCCCGTTTCCATACGTTTGATAAAACAGGTGCACCCGGCCGTCCCTTACCAAAGCTCCGGGAGCGCACAACCCCTTTTTTTCATAATCGAGGCCGGCGGACGGAGTGATCTCCCCTACTTTCCGCCAGTCCGTCAGGTTATTGCTTTCCGCAATGCCAATGTTCCATCCCGAACCTTCAACCCCTTTCATCGGCGGGATAGAAAAATACATCAGGTAGCGCCCCTTGAATTTTACGACATGCGGATCTTTCGAAAACGGCACGCCTGTACGCGAGGTGTCGCCATACATCATGACCGGTGATACGGCCTGACTGCGCGAAAAGGTCGAAAAAATAACAAAAACAAAAAATATTACAGCAGTTTTCATCTGGACTTTTAATGATAACATCGACTCATACTTAATATTTTATCCCCTCACACGGCAGGCGCATCTTTATTTTACCGTTTCAACTTAATGACTTCGCTTCCGGCAAGCAGGAAGGCGCCCGTCCCGTACACTTCCCAGCTGTCTTCACTGAAATTCCTGCGCGGATCGGCGCCTATCGGCTGAACCCATCCTACCCTTCCGTCTTCGTTTACGCATTTATTCAGGGCCGTCCAGCATTTCTCAACAACAGGGAGGTATGTTGCCTTGTCGAGTAACTTATTATTAATACCCCATGCCAAAGCATAGCAGAAAAAACCGGAGCCGCTCACTTCGCCGCCGGGGTAAGCTTCCGGATCGAGCAGGCTCGCTCGCCACAGACCGTCAGGTTGTTGCAATGATATTATTTTTGCCGCCATTTCCTTAAATACGTTTTCGTAGAACGGGCGTTTGGGATAATCCCCCGGAAGTTCTTTCAGTATCCGAACCAGGCCGCCCATCACCCAACCATTGCCACGTGACCAGAATATGCGCTGCCCGTTGGATTCCCGACGGTCTTTCCCGTCATTTTTTATTACATAATTCAAATCACGCGCAAACAAATGTTCTTCCTTATTATATAAAAGATCGTAACATTCGCGGAAGTACTCGTCGTTTTTGTCTAAATATTCCCTGTTCCCGGAAGTCATACCCATTTTAACCAACGTAGGAGGAGCCATAAAAAGAGCATCGCACCACCACCACTTTATTACTTCTATCCCTTTCACCGGATAAGGACGTGTCAGGAACAAGGCTAATGTATCGATCGTCGGTTGTATCATCTCCTGCCGTTTCTCTTTCCGGTACAAATCGATATAAGTCTGGCATATGGCAACATCATCGGCATGATACCAGCGCCTGTATGGCGTCCAGTTATACTCATTACCCTTATCTATCATCGCTTTGTATATATCTTTCGACTTAGTCGTTTCCCATGAGGCAAAGAGGCCGGCAAAAAAAGCCCCGTTCGTCCAGTCGCGCGTATCATGTTTAGGATTCTTCAACTGCCAACCGGCGACTTTGTTCATCGTTTCCTTGATATACTTTTTCTTGAACACATTCTCCCCTTTCCCCTGAGAGAATCCTGCCACACTAATGGCTGAAAGCATAAACAGCCCGATAAAAATTTTCTTCATAAACATTTTGCATTTCATTTATTAAACATTAATTAAACTCCATAAAAGATACAGCGAAAGCGTTTCAAAAAAACAAACCGGATTACAAATAATGCCCTGTCGTATTTTTAAAAAGTATCTTTACAACTGTCTGACGGCAAAATTATATTATTTTATTCAAAATAACAAGCACATAAGAAAAAAATAAATGCCTCCAAGCTTTATTCTTAATTTAAGTTTCCCACCCCATTTCTGTTGTTCAGGAGTAAGTATGTATTTTGTAAAATGTTTATTATCAGCGAATTATTAAGCAGCAGGTTTCATTTTCTCTGATTCGCTATCTGATTGAATGATAGCCATTAATAAAATTTCCAGGGTTTTATTTCCCTTTTCTGCTGCAATCAGGCGA